>JBKPFP010000489.1:0-14891 GCA_046744435.1 Actinomycetota bacterium
GAGCTTCGCGGCTACCTTCGCGATCGGGTAGCCGGTCGCCTTCGAGGCGAGCGCCGACGAGCGCGACACGCGCGGATTCATCTCGATCACCCGCAGCTCGCCGCTCTCGCGCGCTCGCGCGAACTGGATGTTTGCCCCGCCGGTCTCGACCCCGACGGCCCGGACGACCGCGAGCGCGGCGTCGCGCAGCTCCTGGTAGTCCTCGTCGGCGAGCGTCATCTGCGGCGCGACCGTCACCGAGTCGCCGGTGTGCACGCCCATCGGATCGAGGTTCTCGATCGAGCAGACGATGACCGCGTTGTCCACGCGGTCGCGCATCACCTCGAGCTCGAACTCGTCCCAGCCGAGCAGCGACTCCTCGACGAGCACCTGGCCGACCGGGCTCTCGCGCAACGCCTTCTCGAGCAGCGGCACCAGCTCCGCTTCGGAGCGGGCGGTGCCACCCCCGTGGCCGCCGAGCGTGAACGCGGGCCGCAGGATGACCGGGAACGTGAGGAAGGCCGGCAGCTCGTCGACGGACGTGACGATCGTCGACTCCGGCACGCGCAGACCGGTCAGGCGCACGGTCTCGCGGAACCGCTCGCGGTCTTCGGCGCGGCGGATGACGTCGACCGGGGCGCCGATCAGCTCGACGCCGAGTTCGGCGAGCACACCTTCCTCCGCGAGCTGCACCGCGAGGTTGAGCGCCGTCTGCCCGCCCATCGTCGGCAGCAGCGCACTCGGACGCTCGCGGGCGAGCACGTCGGCGACGCCCTCTAGATCGAGCGGCTCCAGGTATGTGCGGTCGGCGAAGCCCGGGTCGGTCATGATCGTCGCCGGGTTCGAGTTGACGACGACGGTCCGGAACCCGTCCTCGCGGAGCACCTTCAGGGCCTGGCAGCCGGAGTAGTCGAACTCGCACGCCTGCCCGATGACGATCGGGCCCGAGCCGATCAGGCAGATCGACTCGAGATCACGCCGCCTGGGCAAGGCAGACCCCCTCCACGAACTCGTCGAGCAGCCGCCAGGCGTCGTGCGGGCCCGGTCCCGCCTCGGGGTGGAACTGCACCGAGCGGGCGCGTAGCTCCGGAAAGTCCAGCCCCTCGACGGTGCCGTCGTAGAGCGAGACGTGGGTCGCCTCGCGCGCCTCGCTCGCCGCGACCGCGAAGCCGTGGTTCTGGCACGTGACGAGCACGCGGCCGCTCGTGCGCTCGACGACCGGATGGTTCGCGCCGCGGTGCCCGAACGGGAGCTTGAACGTGGTGTGCCCGCTCGCGAGCGCGAGCAGCTGGTGACCGAGGCAGATGCCGAGCAGCGGCACGCGTCCGAGCAGCTCCTGGACGACCTCGACTTCGCCGGCCAGCGGCTCCGGATCGCCGGGGCCGTTCGAGAGGACGACGCCGTCGTAGCGGGTGAGTTCGTCCGCGTCAGCGTCGTGCGGGTAGACGGTGACGGCCGCTCCCGCCCAGGCGAGCCGGTCGAGGATCGAGCGCTTGCAGCCGTAGTCGAGGACGGCGATCCGGGCCCGGCCCGCGTCGCTGAAGACGTAGGGCTCCTTCGTGGAGACATCGTCCGCGAGCGCTCGCCCGGCCATGCGCGGCTGCGCGTGGATCGCGGCCAGCGTGTCCGCCACCGACGCCGCTCCGGCGACGACGGCGCCCCGCATGGCGCCGAGGCCGCGCAGGTGGAGCACGAGCGACCTCGTGTCGACGCCCGACAGCGCGGGGAGACCGGCCTCTGCAAGCCAGTCCGTCCACCCCGGGCCGCGCGCCTCGCGCATGAGTACCGCCCTCGCGTGCGCGCGCGAAGACTCCGAGCGGCCCCGCGCGACGCCGTAGTTGCCGACCATGGGCGCTGTGAAGCAGACGAGCTGCTCCGCGTAGCTCGGGTCGGTGACGACCTCCTGGTAGCCGGTCATCGCGGTCGTGAACACGGCCTCGCCGAAGGCGACCCCCTCGGCCCCGACCGACTCGCCGTGGAAGAGCGTCCCGTCCTCGAGCAGGAGGAAGCTCATGCCGCCTCGTAGGCGAGCCGCCCGGCGGCGACGGTCGCGCGCACCCGCCCGCGCAGCGTCTCGCCGAGCAGCCACGAGTTCGCGGAGCGCGAGCGGAAGGCGTCCTCCCGCACACGCCAGCTCGCCTCGGTATCGAGCAGGACGAGGTTCGCCGGCGCCCCGACCGCGATCCGCGGCGGCTCGAGACCGTAGATGGCCGCCGGGCCCGCGGACATGCGCTCGAGCAGCGTCTCGAGCGTGAGCAGCCCCGGCTCGACGAGGTGCGTGTAAAGCGCGGCGAAGGCCGTCTCGAGGCCGGTGACTCCGAACGGCGCCGCCTCGAACGGCACCTCCTTCTCGTGGCGCGCGTGCGGCGCGTGGTCGGTGGCGACGGCCGCCACGACGCCCTCGCGCAGCGCCTCGATCAGCGCCTTGCGGTCTTCGTCGCTCCGGAGCGGCGGGTTCATCTTCACGTTCGGGTCGAGCGTGCGCACCGCCTCGTCGGTCAGGCAGAGGTGGTGCGGCGTCGCCTCGCCGGTGCCGGGCAGCCCGGCGGCCTGTGCCCGCGCAAGCGCCTCGACCGACTCGCGCGCAGAGAGGTGCAATAGGTGCAGCGGCCGCTCCTCGTAGGCGGCGAGCGCGAGGTCGCGCTCGACCATCACGCTCTCGGCGACCGAGGGGTAGCCCGCGAAGCCGAGCTCGGCCGCGACGGAGCCCTCGTGCACCTGGCCGTCCCGCGAGAGCGTCGGCTCCTCGCAGTGGACGGCGATCGTCCGCGCCGCGATCGAGCCGTACTGGAGCGCGCGGCGCATGAGCCCGGGCGACGAGACCGGCCGGCCGTCGTCCGTGAAGCCGACCGCGCCGTGGTCGGCGAGCTCGCCCATCTCCGTCAGCTCGGCGCCCGCCTGCCCCTTCGAGATCGCGGCGAGGAAGCCGACCGGAACCTCCGCCTCCGCGCGTGCCGTCTCGACGAGAGCGCCGAGCACCGCGGCCGAGTCGACGACCGGCTCCGTGTTCGGCATCGCGAGGATCGTGCAGAAGCCGCCGGCCGCCGCCGCCCGCGTCCCGCTCGCGATCGTCTCCTCGTCCTCCCGCCCTGGAGTCCGCAGGTGCACGTGCGGGTCGACGAAGGCCGGCGCGAGCACGAGACCGACGCCGTCGAGCACGCGGTGCCCGTTCGCGGGGAGGTTCGAGCCGAGCTCGGCGATCACGCCGCCGTCGACCTTGACGTCGACTCGCGTGTCGACCCCTTCGGCGGGATCGAGCACGCGCGCGCCCCGGATGACCAGGTCGTCCTGCGGTGCGTCCCTGACCCAGAGCATCAGGCGACCCCGACCGGCAGCTGCGCCTCGACCGGCACCGGACCGGTCGTGAGCAGGTCGTAGAGGACGGCCATGCGGACGACGAGGCCGGCGCGCACCTGCGTCTCGATCAGCGCGTCCGCCGCGTCGGCGACCTGCGGGTCGATCTCGACGCCGCGGTTCATCGGCCCTGGGTGCATCACTTTCTGGCCGGGCCGCAGCCGGGCCGGAGTCACCCCCCAGCGGGCCGTGTACTCGCGGAGGCTCGGAACGAAGTTGGCGCCCTCCTGCATGCGCTCGCGCTGCATGCGCAAGACGTAGACCACGTCGGCGCCGTGCGTCGCCTCGATGTCGGTCGAGGTCTCGCAGCCCATCGCCTCGATCCCGCGCGGGAGGAGCGACGGCGGGCCGACGAGCACGACGTGCGCCCCCAGCAGGCGCAGCGCCTGGATGTTCGACCGCGCGACCCTGGAGTGGAGGACGTCCCCGACGATCGCGACGTGCAGCCCCTCGATGCGCCCGACGTGCTCCTGGATCGTGTAGAGGTCGAGCAGCGCCTGGGTCGGATGCTGGTGCTTGCCGTCGCCGGCGTTGACGACCCGCGCGTCGGTCACGCGCGCGACGAGCTGCGGTGCGCCGATGTGCGGGTGCCGGATGACGATCACGTCCGGGTCGTAGGCGCCGAGCGTGACCGCGGTGTCCTTGAGCGACTCGCCCTTGTCGACCGCCGAGCCGCTGGCCTTGATCGACATCGTGTCCGCGGAGAGCCGCTTCGCCGCCAGCTCGAAGCTCGAGGACGTGCGGGTCGACGACTCGTAGAAGACGTTGACGACAGTGCGGCCGCGCAGCGTCGGCAGCTTCTTCATCTCGCGGTCGAGCGAGCGGGCGAAGCTGCGCGCCGTCCCGAGCAGGCGCTCGACGTCTTCGCGCGCGAGGTCGGCGATCGAGATCAGGTGCCGCCGCGCGGGCGGCTCGGGCGGGCGCAGGTCGTCCCGCATGACGCGCAGGTCACCCATGGGACTCCTCCTCGGACGGGATCAGCAGGACGCGGTCGACCTCGTCGACCTCGACGAGCTGCACCTGGATGCGCTCGTCACGGGCCGTCGGCAGGTTCTTGCCGACGTAGTCGGGGCGGATCGGGAGCTCGCGGTGGCCGCGGTCGGCGAGGCAGGCCAGCTGCACGCGCGCCGGCCGCCCGTAGTCGAAGAGCGCCTCGACGGCGGCCCTGATCGTGCGGCCGGTGTAGAGGACGTCGTCGACGAGGACGCACGTCATGCCCTCGAGCGGGAAGTCGAGCTTCGTCGCCCGCACGACCGGCTGCGAGTGCAGCGGGGCCTCGCCTCCGCGCACGTGGACGTCGTCGCGGTAGAACGTGATGTCGACGGTGCCGAGTCGCACCTCCTGGCCGCTGAAGTCCGCGATCAGGTTGCGGAGGCGCTGCGCCAGCGGCACGCCGCGCGTCTGGATGCCGACCAGCGCGACCTTGTCGAGCTCGGGGTTCGCCTCGATGATCTCGTGCGCGATGCGAGCGAGGCTGCGCTGGATCGCCTCGGCGTCCAGCAGCACCTTGTCGGCGGAGACTCCCGCGCTCCTCAACGCCGCGACGGGCTCTGGAGGCGAACGAGGGTAGGCGGCTGCATCGGACTCCTTTCCGGCCTCACTGGACCGAGTTAAAGGGGTTCGGGTCGCGCGGGACTCTAGCGGCTGTTCCGGACGGAAGCCAGCGGCCGCTCGCGGACTGTGGTGTGATGCCTCTCTCGTGCCGCCAGCTACCCGACCGTTCCGGCCCGCGGATGTGCGCCGCCAGGTGCTGCTCCAGCAGTTGGCGCTCTCGCCCGACGGGGCCTGGGCCGCCTACAGCCGCCGGACGATCGAGAAGGACGAGTACCGCAGCCGGCTCTGGCGCGTCCCGCTCGACCGGGGGCGGCCCGAGCAGCTGACCTCTGCGGACGGGAACGACCTGCGGCCGGAGTTCTCGCCCGACGCGGATTCGCTCGCCTTCGTCTCCGACCGCTCCGAGCGCTTCCAGCCCTGGATCCTCCCGCTCGGTGGCGGCGAGCCGCGCCGAGTCGCCGAGCTGGCCGGGCAGGTCGCGGCGGCGAGCTGGTCGCCGGACGGCCGCGCGCTCCTGCTGCTCGCGCCGAGCGGCGAGGACCGCTTCCTCGTCGGCAGCGACGAGAAGCCGGTCGCACGGCGCATCCAGGACCTGACGTGGCGGCTCGACGGCTTCGGGTTGCGCGAGCAGTTCACGAGCGCCTGGACGGCCCCGGCCCGCGGCGGCCGCGCGAGCCGGGTGACCGAGGCGTCGTTCGAGGTCAGCGACGCGGCGTGGTTGCCCGACGGCAGGCGGATTGCGTTTCTCGCCGACCTCGGTTCGGACGCGGGCGTGATCGAGTTCCCGCAGGCGCACACGGTGAGCGCGCGCGGCGGCCGCTCACGGCGGCTCGCAGAGCTGAAGGGCTACACGGTCTCGCTCTCGATCTCTCCGGGCGGGCGCATCGCGCTCGTGGGCATCGACCACCCGGACCCGGTCGGCTGGGAGCAGCCCAACCTCTTCGTCCTCGAAGGCGGCCGGCACCGGCAGCTCGGCGCCGAGCTCGACCGGCCGATCGGAAACGCGACCTTCGCCGACGTGCTCGACATGGGCGAGCTCGTCCAGCCCCGGGCCTACTGGCTCGACGAGGAGACCCTGGTCGCGCTCGTCGGCGATCGCGGCGGCTCGCGTCCGTACCGGTTCCCGCTCGACGGGCCGGCAGAGCCGCTGCTCGACGACCCCGAGCTCGTGTGCGCGGGTCTCGCCGTGGCTGCAGGCCGGATCGTCGTGATCGCGGCCGGGCCGGGCGACGCCGGAGAGGTCTGCGAGGTCGTGGACGGAAGGCTGCGCCCGCTCACGCGGCACGGGAGCCGCTGGCTCGCCCCGCATCGCCTCGAGCCCGAGCGAATCTCGATCCGCCGCCGCGGCCGGCCCGCGATCGACGCGTGGTTCGTGCCCGCCAAGGGCAGGCGACGGCGGGCGCCGCTCGTCCTCAAGATCCACGGCGGCCCGCACAGCGCTTACGGCCCGGTGCCGTTCACGGAGACGCTCGCGCTCGCCCACGCGGGCTTTCACGTGCTCTACGCGAACCCGCAGGGCTCGGCCGGGTACGGCGAGGAGTTCGCGCACGCCCTGACCGGGAAGTGGGGCGAGCTCGACAGCCCGGAGCAGCTGGCGGCGGTCGACTGGGCGGTCCGCGAGGGGCTCGCCGACCGGGACCGGGTCGGAGTGCTCGGGCTCTCCTACGGGGGCTTCATGGTCAACTGGCTGCTCGGCCATCACCCGGGCCGCTTCGCCGCCGCGGTCTCCGAGAACCCGGTCACGGACCTCGTCTCGCACTTCGGGACCTGCGACTTCGCCACCTGGGTCGGCCCGACCGCGGTCGGCGCTCGCTTCCCGCACGAGGATCCCGACGCCTATCGGAACGGCTCGCCGGCGACGCTCATCCACCGCAACAAGACGCCGCTGCTCCTGCTCCAGGCCGAGGCCGACCTCCGCTGCCCGGCAGACCAGTCCGAGATCGTGTTCGGGATCCTGCGCGGGCTGGGACGGGAGGTCGAGTACGTCCGCTACCCGGACGAGTTCCACCTGCTCGTCTCGTCGGGCCGGCCCGACCGGCGCGTCGACCGCCTGGAGCGGATCGTCGACTGGTTCGAGCGGCACCTCAAGTAGGGCTCGGTGTCAGACACCGGAAGGGAGCCGAGCCCACGGGGGTGGTGCACGAATCCGGTGTCTGACACCGGAACTAGTGCGGGTCTTCTGCGACGAGCTCGTCCGGCTCGCTCAGCGCCTCGATCGCGTGCTGCGCGGCCTCGAGCTTCGTCTCCGGGACGAGCACCTTGAGCGGGGAGTCGTCCACGGCCCGCGGGTGATGCATGACCGCCGGTTCGAGCTCGGACTCGATTCCGGCGGCGCGCAGGATCTCCTGGAGCTCCTCGGCCTCCGTCACGTCCTCGGCCAGTGCGACTTGCACCTTCTCCGTCATCGTGGGGTCTCCATGCTCTCGGGGACGGTCTCGTCCTCTCCGCTCGCCTCCCGGCGGTGGAGCGCCGCGCCCTTCACCAGCTGCGGTCCTCCCCGCTCCTGGAAACGGATGTCGATCGTATCGAAGTCCCTGGGCACGACGGTGTCGGCGAACACGGTGCGCGCCTCGCGCGCGACCTCGCCGCCGAAGTAGCGGTTGGACAGGTGCGTGAGCGCGAGCAGCTCGACCTCGGCCGCGCGGGCGACTCCGGCCGCCTCGAGCGCAGTCGAATGCTGCGTCTCACGGGCCCGGTCGCGCTCGTCCTCGCGGAAGGTCGCCTCGTGGACGAGCAGGTCCGCCCCACGTGCGGCCTCGATCACCGACTCGGAGGGGCCGCCGTCGCCCGAGATCACGACCTTCCGGCCGGGCCGCGCGGGACCGAGCACGTCTCCCGGCTTGATCGTGCGGCCGTCCGCGAGCGTCACGGCCTGGCCGCGCTGGAGGGCACCGCGCTCGGGGCCCGCCGCCACGCCGAGAGCGTCCGCCGCCTGTACGTCGAAGCGGCCCGGTCGCGGATCCTCGACGAGCGCGTAGCCGACCGCGGAGACGCCGTGGGCGACCGCGAAGGCGACGAGCCGGTAGTCCTCGCGCAGCAGCTCGTCGCCCGGTCGGAGCTCCTTCAGCTCGACCGTGTACGTCAGCTTGCCGAAGATGCGGCGCAGGGCCTGGAAGAGATCGGCGAGGCCCGGTGGCCCGTAGATCGTCATCGGCGTGTCGCGGCCGCGCAGCGCGAACGTCTTCAGCATCCCCGGCAGGCCGAGGTAGTGGTCGGCGTGGTAGTGCGTCAGGAAGACCTCGCGCAGCTCGATCAGGCCGACGTTCGACTTCAGCAGCTGGCGCTGCGTACCCTCCGCGCAGTCGAAAAGAAGGCGCTCGCCCCCACGCCGGAGCAGGAGCGCCGTCGGGGCGCGCTGGGCAGTCGGCATCGAGCCCGAGGTGCCGAGGAAGACGAGATCCATGTCCACGGAGGGCTAGTTAAGCAGCCGCTCCGACGGTAGGCCGGCTACGGGACGAGCAGCCGCTGGCCCGGCCTGATCTGCGACCCCTGCAGCCCGTTCAGCCGCTCGATCTTCCAGATGCCCTCGCGGGTGTCGCCGCCGTAGCGGGCGGCCGCGATCGACCACAGCGTGTCCCCGGGGCGCACGACGTACGGCTGCGGGCGGCCTGCCCCGTCCGAGGTCCGCACGAGCACGCTCCAGGCCAGAGCCATGGTTACGAAGGCGACGAGTACGAGGCGCACGAACATGTGTTCGCAAGTGTAGAACGAACACGTGTTCGTGTCAAATCAGAAAGATCAGCTTCGGCTCGATCGTCTGACCCTCGACGCGAAGGAGCAGGAACGACGGACCCGGCGAGCGGCGCCAATCGGTCGGGCTGCCCGGATTGAGGATCAGCAGCCGCCTGTGCCGCGAGGCCTCGGGCCAGTGCGTGTGCCCGTAGACGACCGCGTCGCAGTCCGGGAACAGCGCCGCGAGCCGCTCGGTCCGGCCCTTGCGCGGGCCGGCGTCGTGCACCAGCCCGATCCGAGCCTCCCCCACCTCGACGACCTGCTGCTTCGGCAGCGCGCGCCGCAGGCTCTCCTCGTCCATGTTGCCGTGCACCGCCTCGAGCTTCCCATAGCCACGCAGCTGCTCGAGCGTGTCGGGCGAGACGACGTCGCCCGCGTGCAGCACGAGGTTCGCCCGCTCGAGCCAGCGCACGCACGCCTCGGGGAGGCTCCGCGCCCTGCGCGGCAGGTGCGTGTCCGAGATGACCGCGACGAGCGCGGTCAGCGCCTCGCGCGCTTCGGCTTGGCCGGCTTGCCGACCCGGAAGGCGCGGCTGACGAAGACGGCCTTGCGAGCCACGTTCAGCTCGGCCGTGAGCCGAATGCCGTACGCGTAGAAGCCGGGCTTCAGGCGCTTGGCGGGCAGCGTGATCACGGCGTCCCAGTCGGTGAGAAGCTTGCCGCTCAGCTTCAGCGCCGCGCCGCGCACACGGCTCGAGCGCAGCGCGCGCGAGATCGCGCCGCGCGTGCCGGCCGAGACCGTGCCGGCCCGCTTGACCCGGAACAGCGCCGCCGTGAAGAGCGTTCCCTCTTCGGCGCCGGCAGCGAAGCTCCACGTCGTCGAGCGCTCGGAGCGGACGCGCCTCCAGTCGGGGAAGCGGACGCGCGCGTTGGCGACCTTGAACGCATGCCGCCAGGCCACCGGCCGCCGCCCCCTGCAGCCCGCCACGCCGGCCGTGATCGAGCTCTTCACGAAGCCGTACGAGGGCCGACGCGTCCAGTCCGCGCGCAGGAGCCCCGACTGCCAGCGGGCGAGGTTCGGCTCGTCGACGAGGTTGAAGAAGAGCACGGACTTCACCGCCGGGTCGCAGGCGAGCATCGGCAGGAGGTTGCCGTAGATCGCGGCCTGCGTCCCCTCGTCCGTCGTCACGACCGCCTCGCGCCCGTAGTACGAGCCGCGTGAGGCGGGCGGGATCGTCACCTCCCAGCCGACCTCGTTCATGCGCAGCTTCAGCGTCCGCGCGGGGCCGTTCGGCAGACCGGCCTCCTGAAATGTCGGCTGCGGCGTGCCGTGGAAGGCGTCCCAGACGGCCTGCTTGATGCGGGACATGTTCGGGATGCCCGCGTTTGGCCAGCGGTACCCGGTCTCGAGCGGGTCGGCGGCGGAGTTCGGGTGCCCGTGGTAGCTGAGCTCGTCCATGATCGGCTTCGTGCGCCGGCTCTTTCGGTAGGCCTTGCCCACATCGCGGATGCAGCGAATCGGCGAGATCGAGAGGTTTCCGGGCGCCCGCGCGTTGTCGGTGCCGCGCGGGCCGAGGGCGAGCCCGATGACCGTGATCCGCTGGTCGACGGCCTTGAGCGCGTCGTAGGCGCGCGCGAGGAGCCCCTGGTAGGACGCGCACGAGGCTCCGGTCCCGTTGCGGTTGAAGACCGGCTGCCAGAAGAGGGCCTTGTTCGGCTCGTTGCCGACGATGAAGTCGCGAACGGTCGGATACCTGAGCGCCAGCTCCCGGAGGAAACCCGTGAACTGCGCGGTGCCGTTCGGATTGCCCGTGATCGCGGTTGCGCGCGAGGGATAGACCGCGAACGTGAGGCGCACGTTGTGCGCCGCCGCGAGCTCGACCGCCCGGTCGAGCGCGTCCTGGTCGGGAATCCTCGCCGGCCGCTGTGAGTCCCAGACGATCGAGATCCGGTCCTCGGTCAGGCCGACGTCGTTCATCGTCTGGAAGAAACGGGGCGCATTGGAGGCGTTGTCCTTCGGCAGGCTGTCCGCGACGCCCACGATGACGTCCGCCGAGGCAGGCGCAGCCAGCGCCAGCGCGCCGAGCGTGCAGACGAGCGTCAGCCTCGTGGCTCTTGCGAATCCGTGCACAGGCCCCTCTCTATTCAGCATTACACGACGCGCAGGATGGAGTCGAGCAGAGTACCCGCTCCGAAGCGGACCGGATCGTCGGCGGGCAGCCCGGTCTCCTCGGCCGCCTCCGCCACGGCCGCGAGGGCCGCGTCCTCGTCGAGCGCGCCGGTGTTGAGCGCGATCCCGGCGACGCGTGCCGGCCGCAGCGAGAGCGAGGCGCGCTCGTGCAGCTCGACCAGCTCGCGGAGCGACGGCAGCGGGTACCCGGGATACCCCTCGACCTCGGTCGCACCCGCTCGGTGGCAGAGCACGTATGCGTGCGGCGCGCTGCCGTGCATGAGCCCTAACGTCACGCCCGAGTAGGCCGGGTGGACGAGCGAGCCCTGCCCCTCGACGAAGAGGAGCTTCCCGCCGCGGCGCGCGCCCTCGACGACGAGCCGCGCGGCCGCGCCGGCGGTGAAGTCGGAGACGACCGCGTCGACCGCGATCCCCCAGCCGGCGATCGCGATCCCCGTCTGCCCGGTCGGGACGAAGACGGACTCGAGGCCGCGGTCGCGCGCCTCGCGGTCGAGCTCGACGGTGACGGTCTTCTTGCCGATCGCGCAGTCCGAGCCGACGGTGAGCACGATCTTCGCGTCGACCTGGAGGTTTTCGCCGGTCGGCACGCTCAGGTCGGGCGGAGGCTTGCGCAGGTCGCGCAGGTCAACACCGTGCTCGCGCGCGAGGGCCGTCAGCTCCTCGTCTGCGGTCAAGAACTCATGGAGGCCGTTCTCGACGTCGAGGCCGGCCGCGATCGACTGCTTCAGCAACTCCCGCCAGGCCGGCGGGAAGCGACCGCCCTGGGTGGCGACGCCGACGAGGGCGGTGTTCGGCTCGTAGGCGAGCGCGTCCTCGACTGCGCCGACGATCGGGATCCCGCGGTAGCTCTCACCCACACGCTCCGAGTCGAGGATCGCCACGGTCGGATGCGGGCTGTAAGCGACGACGCCCCGCATCGTCTTTCCGTAATGCGGGTCGCCCGACTTCCCCTCAGCGAGGATCAGGTACCGCTTCTCGCGCCCCTCGCCGGCGTCGGCTCCCGCCGGGCCAAGGGAGCGGGAGTTCATCTCCCGCGACCGCTCCCCCGCGACAGCGGCTCCGCCGCCGCCTGACGCCGCCGGCGGCACGATGCCTTCCGGGGCCGTGTTCTCCACACTGTCCCCTACGGCCTCGCACCGCCGGCGGCGCCCGAGGAACGCGAAAGCTCTCTGACACCGAGTCCCGGTGAGTCGGAGGGCAGCTGGACGCCGTCGAGGAACTCCACCCCCGGCCAAGGGTCGTGGCGCAGGAGCAGGTTCCCGTCGAGGTCGACGTGGTCGCAGAGGCTCGCGATCTGGGCGCCGGCCGCGATCGCGAGGCCCGACTCGTTCATGCAGCCGAGCATGACGCCGAGGCCGAGCGCGCGGGCGACGTGCGCTATGCGGATCGCCTCGCGGATCCCGCCCGACTTCGCGAGCTTGATGTTGACGCCGTCGGCGCGCTCGGCGCAGGCCGGGACGTCGGCGGCGACGTGGCAGTCCTCGTCGACGTAGATCGGGAGCGGCGAGCGCTTCTTCAGCTCCGGCCCGTCCTCGTCTCCTGCGGGAAGCGGCTGCTCGCAGTACTCGACGCCGAGCTCTGCGATCTGTGGCAAGAAGTCGAGCGCCTCGTCCAGCCCCCACGCCTCGTTGACGTCGACCATGAGCGGGACGTCCGTCACGCTGCGCACCGCACGCACCCGGTCGACGTCGAGCCCGTCCCGGCCGCCGAGCTTCAGCTTCAGTCGCTCGAAGCGACCGCTGACTGCCTCGGTCCTTCGGGCCATGTCGTCCGGATCGCCGAGCCAGATCGTCCACGACGTCGGCGGCCCAGTGCGGCGCAGCCCGAGCAGCCGCCAGACCGGGACGCCCACGAGTTTTCCCTGGAGGTCGTGCAGGGCGGCGTCGATCGCGCTGCGCGCCGCGGGCTCTTCCGGCGGGAGCCGGGACTCGACCCCCTCCAGGGCCCACGGGTCGTCGCCGAGCCGGTCGGCGTGCTCCTCGAGGTACGCGAGCGCGGACTCGGTCGACTGGCCGTAGCGCGCGATGGGGGTCGCCTCGCCGTAGCCGCTCACGCCCTCGTGCTCGAGCTCGACGTAGACGACCTCGGCGGTGTCCTGCGCGCCGCGGGAGATGACGAAGGTCTCGGCGAGCTCGAGGGTCGCGGTGCGGGCCGTCAGCTTCACGGCGGCACACTACATCGGCGCTCGATATTGAACTCTCGACGAGAGGCGTTACTGTTCGCCCGCCTAGGAACGCAATTCGAGGGGGGAAACGATGCGAATACGACTAGTGGGCGCGATCGTGCTCGCACTCGCGGCGAGCCTCACGGTCTCGCCGGCAAGTGCCGCGCCTGGGATGGCCGCGAATTGGACGGACGCCTGCGGCACCAGCGACTTCGACAGCCTCGGCCGGTTGGCCGTCTCGTCGACGGCCAGGGGCTCGACTGCACGCGAGCCCGATCTGCACCAGGTGCATACCGAGGCGCCGACGCAGCGCGCTCGCGGCGCGAACTTCCGCGTTACCGTCCCGACCTGGGTGCACGTGGTCAGCGACGGCGCGATCGGCAACGTCTCCGACCGTGCTATCCGCGACCAGATCCAGGTGCTGAACATGACCTTCGGAGGCTTCGAAGGCGGCGTCGCGACGGGGTTCAGCTTCCAGCTGGCCGGCATCACACGGACGGACAACGCGGAGTGGCACTACGCGAGCATCAGCGGCGAGCGGCCGATGAAGCGTGCGCTCCACCGCGGCGGTGACGACACGCTGAACATCTATTTGACGACCGCGGGCCCGTATCTCGGTTGGGCGTACCTGCCCGACGTGACCGAGAAGGGGAACGCCTACCTCGACGGCATCGTCGTCGACTGGGAGTCGCTACGGGGCGTGTCGGACACGTACGCGGGACGCTACGACCAGGGCGAGACGGCGACGCACGAGGCCGGCCACTGGCTGAACCTCGAGCACACGTTCTTCGGCGGCTGCAACAGGCACGGCGACTTCGTCGACGACACACCGCCCGAGCGGACGCCGACGTCCGGCTGCCCCGCCGGCAAGGACACGTGCCCGGACCCGGGGCTCGACCCGATCCACAACTACATGGACTACTCGTACGACCAGTGCTACACGGAGTTCACCGCGGGCCAGGCGCTGCGCATGCAAGACGCGTGGCTCTTCTGGCGCGCGAGCTAGGGCTCGCACAACGATTGCGAAACCGGGCCGGGTTAACCCGGCCCGGTTCGCTTCGCGGCCGATATTGGAATCGCTCTCAATCTCGTCTACTCTTCACGCGTTCCGAGGGCAAATCACGAGGGGGGAACCTGTATGAGTAGCTTGTCCCTGCGACGACGCCGCACCCAGGTCCTGGCCTTCCTGGGCCTGGCCGCGGCGATCTTCGCTGCATTCACCGTCAGTCCGGCTGCGGCCGGGACGGACTCGCACGCCGCGTCGGCCTGGTGCGCGGACGCGAGCGAGTTCAGCAGCCTCGACCGTCTCGCCGTCTCGTCGGCGGCGGCGCGTGGAGGAGTGATCCGCGAGCGGGAGCTCGGCCAGGTGCACACGAACGCTCCAGTGAGCCGAAGCCGTGCCGGCCGGGCGGACTTTCGCGTCACCGTGCCGACGTGGGTCCACGTCGTCAGCGACGGCGCGATCGGCAACGTCTCCGACCGGGCGATCCGCGACCAGATTCGCGTTCTCGACGTGACCTACGGCGGCTTCGAAGGCGGAGTCGCGACTGGCTTCGACTTCGAGCTCGCCGGCATCACGCGGACGAACAACGCGACGTGGCACTACGCGTCGGACTTCGCGTCGGAGACGGAGATGAAGCAGGCACTCCGCCAAGGCGGAGACGACACGCTCAACATCTACCTGACCACCGCGGGCCCGTACCTGGGCTGGGCGTACTACCCGAGCATCGTCGACGACCCGACGTACGCGTACCTCGACGGCATCGTCATCGACTGGGAGTCGATGCTCGGCACGTCGGACACCTACGCCGGGCAGTACGACCAGGGCGAGACGGCAACGCACGAGGTCGGCCACTGGCTGAACCTCGCGCACACGTTCGAGGGCAAGTGCGGCCGCGAGGGCGACGGAGTCGCCGACACGCCGTCCGAGCGCACGCCGACGAGCGGGTGCCCCATCGGGAAGGACACTTGCCCGGCG
>JBKPFP010000317.1:0-10407 GCA_046744435.1 Actinomycetota bacterium
GTTGCGGCCGAACTGGTCGAGCAGCTTCGAAGTCTTGGTCTTCTCACCCGGCGCTCCGCCTCCGCTCTGCTGTCGGCGGCCTGGGCCGGAGAGCATGCGGATGATCTCGTTGCGGATCTTCTCCGCGTCGGCGTCGAAGTCGAGCAGGATGCGGGCGGCGACGCCCTCGTTCTCGCGGACGAGGCCGAGCAGGATGTGCTCGGTGCCGATGTAGTTGTGCCCCAGCGAGAGCGCCTCGCGGAGCGCCAGCTCGAGCACCTTCTTCGCGCGCGGCGTGAACGGGATCTGCCCCGTCGTCACCTCGTCGCCCTGGCCGACGATGCGCGCGATCTGGGCGCGCACCTCCTCGACCGTGATGTCGAGCGACTCGAGCACCCGCGCGGCGAGGCCCTCTTCCTCCCGGAGCAGCCCGAGCAGGATGTGCTCGGTGCCGATGTAGTTGTGCTTGAGCGCCCTGGCCTCGTCCTGCGCGAGGACGACTACCTGGCGGGCTCTCTCTGTAAATCGTTCGAACAAGGCTCTCCTACTTCGGGCGATTATCCGCAGGTGGCAAGACGGACCTCATAGTAGCTCACGCCTTTCGCGCGGCCGACCGGCCGCGGGGCTCGTATCGAGGGGTCACAAAGGCGCCGAGGACTAGCACTCCTTCTCGTATCGGCCTAAGCTGTGAGAGCGTTAATCGGGGAGAGAGGGAGATGGGGAGCCGCGTCGCCGCGATGACCTTGTTCGTGCTGGGCCAGAGCGCTCTGGCAACGCTTTCGCTCGGGGTCGCTTTCGTTCCTGCGCTCATCACCTTTCTCGCCGGCGGCGCTCTGTTGACTCGGGGCTCGTAAGGCTTCAGACCCCGAAGCCCGCACGAGGTTAGCGCCGTACTCGCAAAGATTCTGTGAAGAGTGAGCTACGCCGCGTCTCAGATGTCAGACACCGGCATGGTGCTCATCCCTGCGAGGGGTCGCCCGCCCGGTGTCACACACCGGCATGGTGCTCATCCCTGCGAGTCTGTGAGCAACGTCCGGAAGGTTCAGCGGGTAGGTTGCTCGCGTGACGGCGGAGAAGCGCAGCGTTCTCGTGACCGGCGGTGCCGGCTTCATCGGCTCGCATCTCTGCGAGCTGCTTCTGGACTCAGGCTCGGAGGTGTTCGCACTCGACGATCTCTCTACGGGCGCGGAGCGCAACATCTTCCACCTGACCGAGCGGCCGGGCTTCCACCTCGTGGTCGACTCGGTGCTCTCGCCCTCGGTCGTCAGCGAGCTCGTCCACCGCTGCGACGTCGTCTACCACCTGGCCGCGGTCGTCGGCGTGCGCCTGATCGTCGAGCAGCCCGGGCACACGCTGCTCACGAACGTGCAGGGGACGGAGAACGTCCTCGAATACTGCAGCCGCTTCAACAAGCGCGTGCTCGTTGCCTCCAGCTCGGAGGTGTACGGCGACCACCCGGAGGAGGCCTCGCTCGACGAGGACGCGCGGCGCATCTACGGGCCGACGACGGCGCGCCGCTGGGCCTACGCCGACACGAAGGCGATCGACGAGTTCCTCGCCCTCGCCCGTCACGACGAGCAGGGCCTCCCGTGTGTGATCGCTCGGCTCTTCAACACGGTCGGCCCCCGCCAGAGCGGGGAGTACGGGAACGTCGTGCCGCGGTTCGTCGAGGCCGCGCTCGCGGGGCAGCCGCTCGAGGTGCACGGCGACGGCACGCAGACGCGGTGCTTCTGCCACGTGTCGGACACGGTGCGCGCGCTGCAGGCGCTGATGGACGACGCGTCGACCTCGGGGCAGATCTACAACGTCGGCTCGACCGAGCGGGTTCGGATCGGTGAGCTGGCCGAGGGCGTGAAGGGCGCGACGGGCTCGAGCTCCGAGATCGTCTTCGTACCCTACGAGGAGGTCTTCGACCGCGGGATCGAGGAGGAGATGTTTCACCGGGCCCCATCGATCGAGAAGATCGCGGCCGCAGTCGGCTGGCGGCCGACGATCGACCTCGACGGCATCCTCGCGGACATCGTCGCACACGCCAGGACAGTGTCACCGACAGCCTGACCCCGGTCCACTCCTGCATTGTCGATTCGCTGGATCCCGCACCACGACGACGACGGCAGCTCAGTCTCCGACCTGCAGTCACTGCTTCGTTCGCTCTGCGATCGGCTAGGCCTCTGACCGTGAGCGAAGCTGCGGGAAGAGGATCGTGTCGCGCACGTTGTCCCGGCCGGCCAGGACCATCGTCAGCCGGTCGATGCCGAGCCCGAGGCCCCCGGTCGGCGGCATCCCGTACTCGAGCGCCTCGACGTAGTCCGGGTCGCCCGGCTCCCCGCCCGCCTCGCCGGCCTGCTGCGCGAACCGCTCCGCCTGCTCCTCCGGGTCGTTGATCTCGGTGAAGGCGTTGCCGAGCTCCATGCCGCCGACGAAGTACTCGAAGCGCTCGACGATCTCCGGGTCGTCGTCGGTGCCCCGCGCGAACGGCGAGAGCTCCACCGGGTAGTTGTGCAGTATCGTCGGCTCGATCAGGTCGGGCTCGACGAACGAGCTGAGGGCGTGGTCGACGAGTTGCGCCCACGACTCGTCGGCGTTCGTGTCGATGCCGCGCTCGTCGAGCCGCGAGCGCAGCTCGGCTGCGTCGCGGGTCCAGAGGCCGCGCTCCTCGAGCGCGTCGACGAGCTTCAGGCGCCGCCAGGGCGGGGCGAGGTCGACGTCGTGGCCACGGAAGGTGACCTTCGTCGTCCCAGTCGTCTCGGTCGCGACCGTCGCGACGAGCTCCTCGACGCGCCGCATCGTGTCCTCGTAGTCCGCATAGGCCTCGTACCACTCGACCATGGTGAACTCCGGCGCGTGCTTGTACGAGACACTCTCGTTGCGGAAGTCGCGGCCGAGCTCGTAGACGCGCTCGAGGCCGCCGACGATGAGGCGCTTGAGATAGAGCTCGGTCGCGATGCGCAAGTAGAGGTCGCCGTCGAGCTCGTTCGAGTGGGTCACGAACGGCTCGGAGAAGGCGCCGCCGTAGCGCGGCTGGAGCACCGGGGTCTCGACCTCGAGGAAACCGTGCGCGTCCAGGTAGCGGCGCACTGCCGCGACGATCCGCGTGCGCAGCTCGAAGTCCGCGCGCGTCTCCTCGTTCACGATCAGGTCGAGGTAGCGGCGCCGGTAGCGCGCCTCGACGTCCGTCAGGCCGTGGAAGGTGTCGGGCAACGGGCGGCGGATCTTGGCGAGCAGCTCCGCCTCCTCGACGGCCAGCGACGGCTCGCCCCGCTTCGTCCTCGCCGGGATGCCCGAGACACCGACCACATCCCCGAGATCGAGGTCGACCGGCCCGGCCCGTGCCTCCTCCCAGAGCAGCTGGATCCGCCCCGAGCGGTCGACGAGGTCGAGGAAGACGAGCTTCCCCATGTCGCGGCGGGCCATGACCCGCCCGGCTAGGCGGCGCGGCTCGCCGCCCTCGGATCCAGGCTCGAGCTGCTCGGCGTCAGCCCGGACCGCAGCGATCTCATCCCGGTCGGGGAAACGCTTCGGCGCAGCCATAGCGGGCGAGTCTATTCGGGCGACGCGCCGCCCAGTGAAGCGCTACGCGGCTTTGATGTCGAGAATTTTGTACTTGAGAGCTTTGCCCCGAGGTGTCGTCACCTCGACGGTCTCGCCCTTCTTGCGGCCGATGATCGCCTGGCCGACCGGCGACTCGTTCGAGAGCTTGCGCTCGGACGGGTTCGCCTCGGCGGAGCCGACGATGTGGTACTCGATCGTCTCCTTGGCCGCCACGTCGCGCAGCTTCACGTGCGAGCCGATCGAGACCACGTCCTTCGCGATCTCCTTCTTCGAGATGACTCGCGCCGACAGGAGCCGCTCCTCGAGCAGGGCAATCCTGTGCTCGAGCAGAGCCTGCTCGTTCTTCGCGTCGTCGTACTCGGAGTTCTCCTGGATGTCGCCGAACTCGCGCGCCACGCGAATGCGATCGGCGACTTCACGCCGCTTCTGATCGGAGAGATACTCGATCTCTTCCTTCAGCTTCTTGTAACCCTCCGGAGTGAGGATCACTTCCTTCACAACACTCCTCCTCAAGGAAAAAACGGCGGCGCAGAGGCGCCGTCGCGGGCGGGCATGGTACCTGCACCGCCGGTCGGCGTCAAACCGGCCGTGAGGCTACGATTTTGCGTCTTATGCAGGTAGATCTGCACGAAACCTGGCGGATCGGGCCCGTTGAGATCCCGAGCCGGCTCGTTCTGGCGCCGATGGCGGGCGTCAGCGTCCAGGCCTTCCGCCGCCAGGGCCGCCGCTACGGCGCCGGGCTCGTCTGCTCGGAGATGGTCAGCTGCGCCGGGCTGCAGCACCGCAACGAGCGCACGCTCGGGTACCTGCGGATCGCCGCCGACGAGCATCCGCTCGCCGTCCAGATCTTCGGCGGGGAGCCCGACGTGATGGCCGAAGCGGCCCGCATGGTCGAGGCCGCCGGTGCCGACCTCGTCGACATCAACTTCGGCTGCCCGGTGCGCAAGGTGACGAAGACCGGCGCCGGGGCGACGCTGCTCGAGGAGCCCGACCGCGCGGCGCGCATCGTCGAGGCGGTGGCCGAGGCCGTGTCCGTGCCCGTCTCGGTGAAGATGCGCCGCGGGCTCGCGAACGGCTCCAGGGCCTGCTTCGAGGTCGGCCCGCGCCTCGTCGAGGCGGGCGCTTCCACGCTCACGCTCCACCCGCGCTCGGCGAAACAGATGTACACAGGCGAGGCCGATCACTCGCTGACGGCCGAGTTCGTCGAGCTCGTCGGTGTGCCCGTGATCGCCTCCGGGGACATCACCTCGCGTGCGAGGGCCCAGGCCGTGCTCGCGACCACGGGAGCCGCGGCTGTGATGGTCGGTCGCGCGGCACAGGGCAACCCCTGGGTGCTGCGCGAGATCATGGGCGAGGACGGCGAGCCGTCCCGCGAGGATGTCGTCGCCGAGCTCGTGCTCTTCATCCGCGAGACCGTCCGCGAGCTGGGCGAGCACCGGGCGACCGGGTTCCTGAAGAAGTTCTACGGCTGGTACCTGGGCCGGGGCCGCTTCCCGCGCCCGTTCAAGCAGGAGCTCGTGCAGCTGGAGACCCTCGACGCTGTCGAGGAGCGGCTCTTCGCGGCCGCCCCGGGTGCGCGCTTCGTCCTCCAGCGGCTCGAGGAGGAGATGCCGCACGGAGACGAGGTCCTGCTCGACCTCCCCATCTCCATTTACGGCGGCGGATAGTGCCACGTCAACTCGCCGCGCTCGCCTGCGTTGCCGTCCTGGCCGGAGGCTGCGGTGCCGGGGATTCGAACGAGAGCGGCGCACCGGCTTCCCGCGACGACCCGCGCCCAGCCGAGACCTCGCCGACCACGCCGACCAGGCGCGATAGAGAAGGCCGCATCGGCAGCAGCTACGGGATCATCGGCGCGGTCGGCAGCGAGGATCCGCGGCCGATCGCAGAGCTGTACGCAGTCTTCTCGCGCCCGGGAACAAAAGCTGAGCAGGACGTGGCCACGGACGCGGCGCATTTCGCGGATCCCGAGGGCAGTTGCGGCGCACCGATTCCCGGTCAGGCCCGCATCCTGCTCAGGGATGTCGGTGCGGACGATGCTGACTTGGTCGCCGTACCGACTTCGAAGGGATTCGTGGCGTACGGGCTGCTGCCGATGGGTGGCGGAGCCTGTCACCTTCCGCTCAAGGGCGGAATGATGATCTCGGGCGAGATCGGCTCAGATACCTCGCTGCATTACGGCCTCGTACCCGACGACGTCGAATCTGTCGAGGTCATCCTCAACGGAGCCGCGCACAAGGCACGAATGGGCGAGAACGGGTTCGCGGTCGACGTCGAGAGCGCTTCCGAGAAGAACGACTGGCGCGTCGTCGTGCACCGGCGCGACGGCACGACTCAGACGTTCTAGTTCCGATTCAACTCCCAGACGAGGCGGAGGCCCTCGAGCGTAAGGTCGGGGTCGACCTTCTCGATCGAGTGTGTCTGCGGCGCGATCAGGTCGGCCAGGCCGCCGGTGGCAACCACTCGTGCCTTGTCGCCGAGCTCGGCCCGGATCCGCTCGACGATCCCGTCCACCTGGCCGGCGAACCCGTAGACGAGTCCCGACTGGAGGCTCGCGATCGACGTCTTCCCGATCACCGTCGGCGGCTCGACGAAGTCGACCTTCATCAGGCGAGCTGCACGGGCGAAGAGCGCGTCCATCGAGATCTCCACGCCCGGCGCGAGCACACCGCCCACGTACTCGCCCTCCGGCGAGACGACATCGAAGTTCGTCGACGTGCCGAAGTCGACCACGATGCACGGCGCGCCGTAGCGCTCCTTCGCCGCCACCGCGTTCACGACACGGTCCGGGCCGACCTCGCGCGGGTCGTCGTAGCGAATCACGATCCC
This sequence comes from Actinomycetota bacterium, assembly GCA_046744435.1. GTDB lineage: Bacteria > Actinomycetota > Thermoleophilia > Gaiellales > Gaiellaceae > VAXT01. Next base: position 6,358 of record JBKPFP010000317.1, read on the forward strand.
GGTCTTCGCTCCCGGGCCGACTACGAGAATCGGCGCCCTCGCCCACTCCTCGGCGAACAGCTCGTACTCGCGCACGAGTCCCGGCACCGTCGAGGACAGGCAAATCCCGTCCACGCTCGACAGGTCGAGGAGCTCTCCGAGAAGTGCGCCGAGCGCGTCACCGGTCGCGGTCGGCTCGGTCGCGATGCGGCGACTCTGGGTCAGCCGGTCGCCGTCGTAGAGGCCGAAGACCGTCTGCGTGTTGCCGACGTCGACCGCCAACAACATGTGACGCGCCTACTTAGAGGTCTTCTTCGCTGGACATCGACTCGCCGATGCGCTCGGCGAGCGCCTCGGCGGTCAGCTTCGGCTCCTCGCCCTCGCCGCGCAGCTCCTCGACCGTCACGTCGCTCGACGTGTAGATCTCCGCGCGCGGGATCATCCGGCTCGGCCGATTCTTGTCCCAGACCCAGACGTCCTCCATCTTCAGGTGGTAGAACGGATAGCTGGGCTGGGGCGCGTAGTTCATGTCGAGCCTGTTGCAGAGGTAGGTCGCGTCCTGCGTGAGCACGCAGTAGCGAAAGAGCGAGAAAACTGCTGAGTACTCCTTCTTGAGCCGCAGCTCGAGCTCGGCCTCGAACTCGTCCAGCTCGTCGATGTGCGACATGCGAATCATTCTAGTCTCGCGAGCAAAGCCTGGACCGAGCCGCGCCCGGGCACGCTGAGAGCGGGATCCAGGTCGAGGAGCGGCTCGAGCGCGAAGCGTCGCTCGGCCAGGCGCGGGTGCGGAACGCGTAGGCCGGGCTCCTGGACGACCTCCTGGTCGTACAGCAGCAGGTCGAGGTCGATCGTCCGCGGGCCGTAGCGCTCGCCGGTGCGAACGCGGCCGAGCTCGCGTTCCACCTCGAGCAAACGGTCGAGCAGCTCCGGCGGCGAGAGCTCGGTGCGGACCTTTGCCGCTGCGTTGACGAAGTCCGGCTGCTCGAGGAGCCCGACCGGCGCGGTCTCGCGCAGCCGGGAGACGGCGACGACCTCGATCTGCGGATCGGCTCCCAGCAGCTCGAGCGCGCGGCGGACGTTCCCCTCACGGTCGCCGAGGTTCGAGCCGATACCCACGTAGGCTTCAGGCATGTCGGCGCAATACTCACGTCGTTGAACCGTTCCGGGGTCCTGATCGTTCTCGCGGCCGCGGCCACCGTCTGGCCGGGCGCCGGGAACGCAGCCGACCTCACCGCCCTCGAGCGGTCCGAGCTCCGGGCGTATCCGCACGCGCTCGTGCTCGCAGGGGACGCCCGCGCCGAGCAGGCGCTCCGGCGCGCCGGAGCGACGCGACTGACCCGGACGATGTCGATCTGGCGAGTCCCGGGTCGGACGGCCCTCCGCCTCGCCCCGCTGGCCGACCTCGTCGAGCCCGATCGGCCGCTGGCGGCGAGCAATCACTTCGGCGCCGGCGATTCGCTCGTCGCCAACCAGTGGTGGATCGGCCCGATCGGCGCGAACGCCGCCGAGCCTCCTGCCCTGGGCAAGCCGGTGACCGTCATCGACACGGGCGTCGATCTCAGCCATCCGGAGTTCGCGGGCCGCCCGGGGACGACTGCCCTCAACGCTCAGAACGTGACCGGCCAGCAGGAAGAGCATGGGACTGCCGTCGCGTCCGTCCTCGCGGCGTCGGCGAACGGCGTCGGGGTGGTCGGCGTCTACCCGCAGGCGGCACTCCAGGCGTGGGACGCGAGCCCGTCCGGGACCGGCATCTCCGTCGGCCTGGTCGTCGCCGGGATCGACACGGCGATCCGTCGAGGGCCGGGCGTGATCAACCTAAGTCTCGGCACGGTCGTCCGCGACCCGCTGCTCGAGGCGATGACCGCGATCGCCTTCGGCACCGGCTCGCTCGTCGTCGCGGCCGCCGGCAACGACCGCACGCGTGGGAGCCCGCTCGAGTATCCCGCTAGCTACCCGCACGTGCTCACGGTCGGCGCCACTGACGACCACAACCGCGCAGCGTTCTTCTCGAGCTCCTCGCCCTATGTCGACCTCTCGGCTCCCGGCCAGCTGGTGCCGGTGGCCGTACCCGTCTCGTTCGACCCGACCGGGTTCGGCACCTTCAGCGGCACGAGCTTCGCCTCGCCGCTCACCGCTGGAGCGGCAGCCTGGATCTGGACTGCGCGGCCGACGCTGGACGTGACGCAGCTGTTCGACCTCATGCGCTCGAGCACCCGCGACATCGAGTCGCCCGGCTTCGACCCGGTGTCGGGCTACGGCCAGCTGTACATCCCGACCGGCCTCACGGCGGCGACGCTGCCGCGCGACCCGAGCGAGCCGAACGAGGACATCGATCACGTCAAGCCGAATCGCTTCTTCCGGAGCGCCGCCCCGCCGCTCACGGCCCCGGGCCGCACGCGCGGCTCACTCGACGCGCGGCTGGACTTCAGCGAGGACCCGCGTGACGTCTACCGCGTCTGGGTGCCCGGGAGACGAACGACGATCGTGACGCTGACGCCGACGGCGGACGCCGATCTCTCGGTCTGGGGGCCGCGCACGGCGAGCGTGCTCGAAGGCGGCAGGGCGCGGAGGCGGGACTTCCGGGGGCTCTCGGAGCGGCCCGGGAGGAGAGTCGAGACCGTGCGTGTCGTCAACACGAGCAGGCGCGGCTCGTTCCATTACGCCGAGGCGTCCGTCGGCTCGAGCGGGCCGCCGGTGCGCCGTGTCGCCGGGCTCCGCTACCGGATCTCGGTCAGGACGACGAAGCTCCCGGCCCCGCGCGCTCGAAGGTAGCGGCCGAGAACTCGGCGGCCAGGCCGGGTGGGGCCGGCTTGCGGACCCGAACGCGCACGCGGTCGACGGGGAAGCGCTCGGCGATCGCGTCCGCGACGGCGCCCGCCAGCGCCTCGAGCAGGTGGAACGGCCTGGCGTCCGAGACCTCCTGCACACAGGTGGCGACCTCGCGGTAGTCGACGGCGTCCTCGATCCGGTCCGAGCGCCCTGCCTCGGAGACCTCGAGCCGCACGTCGTAGAGGAACACGCGGCCGTCACGGCGCTCGTCCTCCTCGACTCCGTGCCGGCCGAAGACTTCGAGGCCCTCGAGCTCGACGATCACTGGACGGCCGTCGCGACGGTCAGCGCCTCGACCGTCTCGCGGACGTCGTGGACACGGAGGATCGTCGCTCCGCGCTCGTCGGCGGCGACGGCCGCGGCGAGGCTGGCGGAGCGAGGCCCGGTCGTCGCCTCCGGGTCGCCGAGGATGCGCCCCAGCGCGCGCTTGCGCGAGATGCCGACGAGGACCGGTCGGCCGAGGGCGGCGATCTCGTCCAGGCGGCGGAGGAGCTCGAAGTTGTGCTCGACGGTCTTGCCGAAGCCGAAGCCCGGATCGAGGCAGATCTGCTCCTCGGCGATGCCGGCGGCGACGGCGAAACGTAGTCGCTCCTCGAGGAACGCAGCGACCTCGGCGACGACGTCGTCGTAGCGCGGGTCGACCTGCATCGTGCGCGGCTCGCCCAGCATGTGCATGAGGCAGAGGTAGACGCCCGAGTCGGCCACGACGCCGGCGAGCTCGGGGTCGCCGCGCAGGGCCGTGACGTCGTTGACGAGCACGGCTCCGAGCTCGACGGCGCGGCGCGCGACCTCGGCCTTCGCCGTGTCGATCGAGACGGTGACGGCTCCCTCGAGCTCCTCGAGCACTGGGACGACTCGGCGCAGCTCCTCGTCGAGCGCAACCCCCTCCGCGCCGGGACGGGTCGACTCACCGCCGACGTCGACGATCACGGCGCCCTCGGCCGCCATGCGCCGGCCGGCCGCGACAGCGTCCTCGGCGCGGTAGTTCACGCCGCCGTCCGAGAACGAGTCGGGCGTGACGTTGACGATGCCCATCACCGAAGGACGGGCAAATGCCTCCGCAAGTGGTGTCAGGTCTTGCATTGCCACAGAAGTGTCGCAACGCAAGACCCGACACGTGGTGCGTTTGCGTTGAGCCGGTTTTCCGGCTCGGAAAGACGCTTAGCTCTGCGCGCCCTCGGGCGGCGGCGGCTGCATCGCCTGGCCGGGCAGCGGGAACGGCTTCGGCCGCGGCAGGCGCTT
>JBKPFP010000262.1:0-2968 GCA_046744435.1 Actinomycetota bacterium
ACCTGCTCGAGGTGGACGTGGAGGAGCGCGTCCCGCGCGGCGTCGAGATTCCGTCCGCCGACGACTTCGTCGTCCTCCGTGAAGGCGACGTGACGGTCGTGGCGACCGACCTCGAGAGTGACTTCGGGGCGTTTGGCGCTCCGATGCGGCGCGAAGACGGCACCTGGAAGGTCGCGTTTCCCAGCACGGCGCTCAGGATCGCCGAGGGCCCGCCCGTACCCCGCGGCGCGGTCGGGCCGGACCAGCGCGTCGGCTTTGCGGTCTACTCCTCCGACCCCGACGTGATGGCCACGCTCTGGATCGACGGCGAGAAGCAGGAGCTCGCCGGCGCGGGCGGCCCCGAGTTCACGCGCTACTGGGCGACGCCCGAGCTGCCTGGCGGCGCCCACGTCGCGGTCGCGCTCGCGCGGGCGAAGGGCGAGATGGCAACCGTCGCCTGGACGTTCACGGTCGGCCTCCCCGGCTAGCGGACCCGGAGCCGACCCTGGAGCGGCTCCGGGTCGCTGCCGAAGCGGTAGGTGCCGCGTGTGAGCCGGACGGTCCACGCCGCGCTGCCCTTGAACCGCAGGCCGCTACGCCGGTTGACGCCGCGACCGGCCAGGTGGAAGTTCGCGCGCCGCGAGCGATCCTGGACGAGCAGGCGGTAGCGACCGGCCCGCACGCTCCGCCGCGAGAGGAACGCCGTGCCCCCGGCCGTGACGCCGGCCCGCAGTACGGGCAGCGGTGTCGCAGTCGGCGGCGGCGGGGGCGGTGGCGTGTCGGTCCCGACGAAGAACGCCCCGTTCATGGTCTGCCAGTGCGGCTCGCAGGCGTACGCGTAGCGGACGCGATCCTTGAACGTGACCGTGAAGCTCATCTCGCCGACGAAGTCGAGCTCGGTGCGGAAGTCGACGCTTCGGTCCTCGTTGCTCGCGAGGTGGAAGTTGTGGAGCGTCGAGCGATCGCGAACGACGATCGTGTACGTACCGGGCGGGATGCGAACCACGGGCGCGCCGTTCGCGTCGGCCAGGCCGATGTCGAAGCCGTCGTCGGTGCCGACCCTCGCGATCAGGACGGGGTTGTCGGCGGGATCTGCCAGCGGCGCGGCCACGAGGACGGCCGCAGCGAGGAGGAGTGCGAGGCGAGTCATTGACCCAGGCTGCCTCCCGGATCACGATGTAGTCAACTTCTTAGCCCGAAAGGAAATCCGTGCCACTCCGCTTCGCGGTTCCGACCCACGCGCTCGGGCGCCTCGCGTTCGCGTACTCGCCGCTCCTGGAGGCGGTGCTGAGCCTGCACGTGCTCGTCGAGCCCAAGCACCACCCGCTCCAGCACGAGTGGGTGCGGCGCATGCGCGCGCTGCCGCCAGAGCTCAAGCGCCGCATCGCCGACTTCGCGTTCGCCTACCGGGAGACGATGCCCGAGTTCCTCGTCCCGACGCCGGAGGACGAGCTCAGCGACTTCGCCCAGGATCTCGCCCTCGTCCAGCAGCACGCGCCGGCCGAGCTGGCGCTCGACTTCCTGCGCCCGCTCTACGACCACGCGGGCGTCCGCGACCCCGCGCTGCTCGCGGACGACGAGGTGCGGCGGATCGCGCTCGCGGCCAATGCCCGCCTGCGCGGGAGCCCCGAGCTCGCGGCGCTCATCTTCGAGGACCCTCTCGAGCTCGCCTCCCGGTTCGCGCAGCTCCTCGGCGACTACTGGGAGGCGGCGTTCGCCGACGAGTGGGAGCGGCTCGAGCCGAGGCTGGCCGAGTCGGTGACCGCGGCCGGCCGCCAGATCGCATCGGGCGGGATCTACGCGTTCCTCCGCGGGCTCTCGCCGGGCCTGCGGGTCGACGCGGAGCGCGAAGAGTTCGGGCTCGACATCCCGCACGACCACCGGGTCGAGATCACCGAGCAGCGCAAGCTCGTCCTCGTCCCGAGCGCGTTCGTCTGGCCGCACGTCCGCGTCGGCTGCGACGAGCCGTGGCCGCCGAACGTGATCTACCCGGCCTCATTCGTCATCGACGAGGCCCGCCCGCGCATTCCTTCGGACGACCTCGTCGGCGTGCTCAAGGCGCTCGGCGACCCGACGCGGCTGCGCGCCCTACGGCTCGTGGCGGAACGCCCCCGCTCGACGCAGGAGCTCGCCCGGCTCGTCGGGCTGACCGAGGCCGGCCTCTCGAAGCACCTGCGGCAGCTCGCCGCCGCCGGCCTCGTGACGACGCGGCGCGAGGGCTACTACGTCCTCTACAGCGTCGAGCGCGAGCAGATCGGCTCGCTCTCCGAGGGCGTGCTCGCGTTCCTGGGCGAGGTTACGGCTTCGAGCCGTCCGTCTCCGGAGCCATGAACGGGTAGCGGTAGTCCGTCGGCGGGACGAACGTCTCCTTGATCGTCCGCGGGCTGACCCAGCGGATCAGGTTCCACATCGAGCCCGCCTTGTCGTTCGTGCCGGACGCCCGCGCGCCGCCGAACGGCTGCTGCCCGACGACGGCTCCGGTCGGCTTGTCGTTGACGTAGAAGTTCCCGGCGGCGTAGCGCAGGGCCTCGTCGGCCTCGATCACGGCCTCGCGGTCGTCGGCGAAGACGGCACCGGTGAGGCCGTAGGGCGCCGTGCGGTCGACGAGCTCGAGCGTGTCCTGCCACTTCGACTCCGGATAGACGTACGTCGTCACGACCGGGCCGAAGAGCTCGTCGCGCAACAGGCGGAAGTCCGGGTCCCTCGTCTCGATGACCGTCGGCTCGACGAAGTAGCCATCGTCGTCGCGGACGCCGCCGCCCACGAGCACCTCGGTCTCCTCGTGCGTGCGGGCCTCCTCGATCGCCTCCTGTTGCGTCTTCAGCGATTTGTCGTCGATGACCGCGCCCATGAAGTTCTCGAAGTCGGCGACGTCGCCCATCGCGATCGTCCCGACCTCGCGCTGCAGCCGCTCCTTCAGCTCGGGCCATAGGTTCGACGGCGCGTAGATGCGGGACGCGGCCGAGCACTTCTGCCCCTGGTACTCGAA
>JBKPFP010000051.1:0-1992 GCA_046744435.1 Actinomycetota bacterium
CTTCGCCGCCGCTTTTCGGGTTAGCCCGAACGACAGACTTTCCTGCTGGCCGGGGCACGAAGGTCGGGCTGGCGGCGACGACAACGGCTGCTCCTTTGCAGATGCTGGTGGCCCCACCCACTGAGGAGGCCGAGATGCCAACTTCACGACGGGATGTAGAAACGCCGACCCAGCCGCCGCCGCGGGGATCAGACCGTCCGTGAGCACTGAGCTAAAGCCGACCGGTGAGTCCGAACAATGGGTTGAGCAGCTGCGTGCGGGAAACCCACACCGGGAGCAGACCGTGGCCAATCTCCACGAAGTGCTCGTCCGGGTTGCGTTCCACGAGCTGTCACGGCGGCGCGGACAGCTGAGATCGATCAGCGGGCCGGAGTTCGACGATGTCGCTCATCAGGCTGCCGACGACGCGCTGATGAAGGTTCTCGCGAAGCTCGACGAGTTCCGCGGGCGCAGCCGCTTCACCACTTGGGTCTACAAATTCGTGATCTTCGCCGTCTCGGACAAGGTCGCCCAACACGCGTGGCGACGTCAGCCGCCCAACCCTCAGTACCTTGCCCTCGAGCGGCTATCCGACTCCCTGGCGCGGCGCCCGGACGACCGGCTCGAACAGCAAGAGCAGCTACAGGCTCTGTCGGTCGCGATCCGCGAACTGACCGAGCGCCAGCGCGAAGTCTTCGTGGCCATCGCGCTCAACGACGTCCCGATTGACGTGGTCGCGATTCGGCTCGGGACCAACCGCAACGCGATCTACAAGAACCTGTTCGACGCCAGACGTAACCTTCGTGCAAGCATGGCTGCCGCCGACACCCTCTGAGCGAGAAGGACGCAGCCTGACGGCCGATCTTCGTCGCCTCGACGAACTTCTCCGAGCCGTGGAGGGAGATGCCGGGTGCATCGCCGGCGAGGAAATCCTCGACGCCTACGTCGAGCTGGAGCTCGCAGGGGAAGACCCGGCATGCGTGTACCCCGGCACGGCTATCCACCTCGAGAGCTGCCCCGGCTGCCGGGCCGACCACGACGGCTTGCTCGAAGCGGCCCGCCGGTTTGGCGACGCCCAGCCCGAGTAGCCCGCCGAAAAGCTGATCGGCGACGCGCCGGACGGTAAGACGCGCCTGCCTCCGCGCACTATCTCAGGCGACAAGATCTCCGGGAGGTAACTGATGTCCACGTTGAACAAGCTCATGTCCAGAGGCATCATCTCGCCACAGGTCCACGGGATACTCGACTACCCGCTCGCGGGGGTCCTCATCGCCGGGCCGCTCGTTCTCGACTTCGACAGCAGCGCCGCGGAGGTGATCTCGCTCGTGTTCGGCGCGGGCGCCGCCGTCCTGGCCGTGGGAACGAATTGGTCGACCGGGATCGTGCGGATCATTCCGCCCCTCCTGCCACGGCTATGCGGATATCGCGGTGACGGTCGCCATGATCGTCTTGCCGTTCGCAGTCGGCTTCTCGGACGACACCACCGCGCTCGTCTTCTATCTCGTCGTCGGCGGCGGCGGCCTGCTCGCGACGCTCGCGACGCGGTTCGAGTCGCGCATGCCGGCCCGGCACGCCGTGCTCGGATCCGCCGCGTAGCGGCACCCGGTAGCACCCTTTGTCGACTTGGAAGCAGGCGGAGCCGACCCACCCGCAGTGAACCGCGACACGGGGCGGCTGGTGGCGTTCAGCGATGCCGTCTTCGCCATCACCATCACCCTGCTCGTTCTCGAGATCAGACCACCGTCTGACTACACGAGCTTGCTCCATGGCCTTGCGGCGCTCTGGCCGTCCTATCTCGCCTACGCCGTCACATTCCTGTTCATCGGACAGGTGTGGGCCAACCACCACGTCATGTTCGACCACATCCGTGCAGCAGACCGTGTCGTACTGCTCCTGAACACGCTGCTGCTAATGGTCGTGGCTTTCCTTCCGTTCGCCACCTCCGTCCTCGCCGGGGCGTTCCGCAGCGAGCATGGCCAGCGAACCGCCGTCGTCTTCTACGCCATCGCGTTC
>JBKPFP010000386.1:0-3722 GCA_046744435.1 Actinomycetota bacterium
GGCTGGAAGATCCCGCTCCTGCAAGCGGCGTTCGAGCACGCGCCGTTCTCGGGCAAGCGCTCGACGCAGTGGACGCCCGAGTCCGTGCACGACTACATGCACGCGAAGGTGACGGTCGCCGACGACGTCGTCTTCACGGGCAGTTTCAACCTCTCTCGCTCCGGCGAGGAGAATGCCGAGGACGTGCTCGAGATTCACGATCCCGCGCTCGCCGAACGGCTCGCGGCGTACGTCGACGAGGTGCGCGCGCTCTACCCGCGCTTCACGCCGGACGGCTCCGCCGGCCGAGCGGCGACCTGACGTTTAGGCGCCCGGGCTGCGGAAACGACCCTGGGGCGCAATGGCTGACACGGAGCGGGCAGACTCCGACGGCTCACAGGAGCCCGAGCCGCAGGACCGGCCGAAGCCGGCCTGGGGCGGCGTCCTCAGCCGGACGTTCAGCGAATTCCAGGAGGACAACCTCACCGACTGGGCGGCGGCGCTCACGTACTACGGGATCGTCTCGATCTTCCCGGCCCTGATCGCGCTTGTCTCGATTCTCGGCCTGATCGGCACTTCGGCGACCGAGCCGCTGCTGGACAACCTCGGCGAATTCGCGCCCGGGCCCGCGCACGACATCCTCGAGAACGCCCTCAACGGGCTGACGGAGAGCCAGAGCCCGGCCGGGATCCTCTTGGTCGTCGGCCTGGCGGGCGCGATCTGGGCGGCCTCTGCCTACATCGGCGCCTTCATCCGCGCTTCGAACGTGATCTGGGACGTCGAGGAAGGACGGCCGGTCTGGCGGACGATCCCGCTCCGGCTCTTCATCACGATCGTCATGCTCATCCTCCTCGCGGCGAGCGCGTTCGCGGTCGTCGTGACAGGGCCGCTCGCCGACCGGGTCGGGAAGCTGCTCGGGATCGGAGGCGCGGCGGTCACCGCGTGGGACATCCTCAAGTGGCCGGTGCTGATCCTCGTCGTCGCCGTCATGTTCTCGATCCTCTACTACGCGTCTCCGAACGTCCGGCAGCCGGGCTTCCGATGGGTGACGCCGGGTGGGATCCTCGCGGTCGCCGTCTGGATCCTCGCGTCGGCCGCGTTCGGGATCTACGTCGCCAACTTCGGCTCATACAACAAGACGTATGGCTCGCTGGGTGCGATCGTCATCTTCCTCGTCTGGCTGTGGCTCACGAACGTGGCGATCCTGCTCGGGGCGGAACTGAACGCGGAGATCGAGCGCGGCCGGCAGATGAAAGCCGGCCAGCCGGCCGAGCGCGAGCCGTTCCTGCCACCGCGCGTGGAGCCTGAGTGAGCTGGCTCGGTGCCGAGCCTCGGTGCACGACGCGCTCGAGGCCCGGACGGCCGCCGACGTTGACCACCGCGATCCGACACTCCTCGAGAAGGCAGTCTGAGCGATGCTGAGGTCTCTGGTTGACGCGGCCCTACGTGCGGAAGAGCCAGTTGCCGCGATGGAGCCGATGGCGACGGCTTGGGATCAAGCGTCGGAATCCGGAGGGCCGAGGATCGCTTCCAGCCGCTCGAGACTGGGCGCCGGCCACAAGGCTCTCATGTCGTAGTAGTCCTCGAACGCAGGCACGGAGCCCGGGGGCACGACCCAGGGGAGCTTGGACCTGGTGTAGATATGAACGTCGGGCGCGACTCCCGAAGGGTGATCGAGCGTGCCACCGCGGACGAACCGCACCTCGGGGCGGCCGTACTCGCTGAAGATCGCCACCTGGCAGGTCGGACATCGGTAGATGCGCTGTTTGCTCCCGTCGTCGCGAGGCACGTCGACCGGCTGTGGGCTGCCCGCGAGGAGCTCCACGCGGTCGGCCTCGATCAGCACGTTGATGACGAAGGCGCTTCCGGTCTGCCGCTGGCAGTTCAGGCAATGACAGCAATGCGTGAAGAGCGGGTCGGAAGTCAGCCGGTAGCGAACCGCTCCGCAGGCGCAACCTCCTTCACGTGGGTCGCTCATCAAGGCCAACGGTAGTGTTGCGACGCGATGACCAGGTTCGTCGTGGACACCGGCGCGGTCCTCCACCTGGCCAGCGAGGGGATCGAGGTCTCAGACGAGCACGAGCTCCTCGCACCGACGCTCCTGCGCTCCCAGACGCTCTCGGCTCTCCACGAGGCCGTTCACCGGGGCGAGCTCCCGGCCGACGTGGGGCGCGAGCGCCTGGAACAGATCGGGCGGATGAAGATCCGGCTCCTCGGTGATGCCGTGCTCCGACGCGTCGCCTGGAAAGTGGCGGACCAGCTGGGATGGGCCTCGACCTACGACGCCGAATACGTCGCGCTCACTCAGTTGCAGGCAGACGCGTTCGTGACCCTGGACGCGGAGCTTGCGCGCAGCGTCGAAGGAATTGTCGCGACCGCGTCGATCGACGCGCTGCGCTAGGAACGCAAGCTCCCCTCGTACAAGGGTTCCAGGCTCAGGCCCCTGGATGAGCCTCGTCGTAACGAGGCAGACCGTCGTCGGGCAGCTCGTCCCAGGGCGCCCGCGAGGCGACGAAGACGTGGAACTCCGGGCGGATGCCGGGATCGCCGTCGAGCGATCCGAGCCGAAGGGCGACCTCGTCTCCCTCCGGCCAGTCCCCGCCGAACAGACTCGAGCCGCAGACCGAACAGAAGGCCTTCACGCGTCCGTCGTCCGGCCTGAAGACGCGGATCAACTCCTCCCCGGCGAGCAGTCGAAAACCCTTGCGCGGAACACGTCCCTGCGTGCCACCGAACGCGCCCGAGTGCTTCCGGCAGCGCGAGCAGTGGCAGTGGTTGGCCCAGAGGAAGGGCGTGGTGACCTCGAAGCGAACGCCGCTGCACGAACACGAGCCGTGGAGTGGCCTCTCGGGGCTCGGCGGTGCTGCCACGTCACCATCATGCCCACCTTCCGTAGCGAAGGAGAAGCGAGGCGCCTATGCGTCGGCGGTGACGATCCTCAGCGAGTAGTCGCGCGTTCTAGCCGGGCTCCTCGCGCTTGAGCACGGTCGTGGCCACCCTGATGCCGAAGCGTCCAGGTGCGAGCACGAAGTCCCAGACCTGGTTCACGACGCCGCCGCCCGGAAGCTCTTCGGTGATGGAGTCGACGACTTCGTCCGCACCCTCGATCATGTCCCCTCCCATCTCGGCGATGCCGCCCGCCATTGGCACGGCTGCCAGGGTGATCTCTTTCGTGACCGCCGGCGCGAGTCTCTCGAGCGTGGTCCGCACGGCCTGCTCCGCGCGGTCGCGCGCGTCCTCGATCTTCCCTGGCTCCCTCCCTGTGACTCGTCTGGCGCGAGTCCATAGGGCGAGCGCGAGCAACGCGCCGACCCCCGCCCAGGCCAAAGCAAGCAGGAGCGCGGCCAGCCAGCCGGCCAGGACCGTCGACAGCGCCAGAAGAGCCGACGCGTTCGCGAGCACGAAGGCCGTCAAGAACGCAGCTACTGCTCCGAGCACGGCGACGACATCACGGGCGGCGCGCCTGAGCTCGGGCTCGTGCCGTGAAGCGGCCAGCCGGCTCTCGTAGTAGACGAGCGTCGCCATCTCGCGCCCGAGCTGTTCGAGCAGCCCGGTTACGGATTCATCGGTCTCCGCCTCCGCGGGGGAGGGGGCCACCGAGACGGTCTTCTCCTCCGCCACGACTCACCACCTTCGCGTCGCTGGGCCGAGTCGCCGCGTTGGCGAGTCTACCCCGCCAGTTCTCGGAAACAGGGCGACACGACCGAGTGGCGGTCCGAGTCGGTGAAGGCCCTCGACGCCGC
>JBKPFP010000053.1:0-8581 GCA_046744435.1 Actinomycetota bacterium
CGGCAGCACCCGCGTCTGTCCCTCGCCGCCCTCCAGAGCCCTGCGCAGTGCGGCGACGAACTCCCCGCACGTCGGGAACCGGTCGGCCGGAGCCTTCGCGAGCGCCCGCGCGAACACGGGATCGAGTGCCGGCGGCAGGTCGGCACGCTCGGACACCCGCGGGATCGGCGCGTGCACCTGGGCAGCGGCCTCGGCGGTTGTGCTCTCGGACGCGAACGGCCTCTGTCCCGTGAGGAGCTCGAACGCGACGACGGCAAGGGCGTAGAGGTCGGTCGCCGCAGTCGTCGGCTCGCCGCGCGCCTGCTCCGGCGCGAGATAGCCCGCGGTTCCGAGCACCGTGCCGGTCGCGGTCAGCGAGGCGAGACCCGCTGCGCTGGCCACGCCGAAGTCGGCGACGCGCAGGTCGGCGCCGTCGGCGACGAGGAGGTTGCCGGGCTTCACGTCCCGGTGCACGACGCCGTGGCGGTGGGCGGCGTCGAGTGCCACCGCAGCCTGCTCGAGCCACGAGAGCACGCGCTCCGGGTCCTGCGCGCCCTCCGCGGCGAGGACGTTCTCGAGCGAGCCGCCCGCGACGTGCTCCATGACGATGAACGGGCGCTCCTCGTGCTCGCCGACGTCGAAGATCGTGATCGTGTGCGGCTCGCCGGAAAGGCGCGCCGCGGCGAGCGCCTCGCGCGTGAAGCGGCCGCGGACGCTCTCATCCCGCGCGAAGCGGCCGGCGAGCAGCTTGATCGCCACCGTCCGGCCGAGCAAGTCGTCGTGGGCGCGGAAGATCTCGCCCATGCCGCCGTATCCGATCAGCTCCGGATCACGGTAGCGGGGAGGAAGCGCGGGACGGATCGGGGCCATCGACAAGTCCATGTTGCCGCGACCTCCGCAGCGAAAACGTGGCTCCTGTCTCTTACGGTGAAGTTCCTGTAAAGGGGGCTGCCGCGAGCAGGCCGATGCGCTAGCCTCAGAAACTCTGCGGTCGCCCTCGTGCGGCGCCTGCCGAGTGCCGAAAACCTTTCGTAGACGATGCTTCGCGTTCGCCGTTTCCCGACTCTCGCCGCCGGAGCCGTGCTCGCGGCGGCGGCCGCTTCCGCCTTTACCTCCGGAGGCAGCAGCGTGGCCGCCCCGGCTCCGCGCCAGGGCACGCCCACGTTCGTCGTCAGCGGCCGCGGCTGGGGCCACGGAGTCGGCCTCTCTCAGTGGGGCGCCTACGGGTACGCGCGGGAGGGCGCGACCTTCGACGAGATCCTCGCCCACTACTACCAGGGGACGACGCTCGGCCCGGCGCCGGTCTCGAGAGTTCGCGTCCTGCTCGCGCAGGGCCGCAGCCGGGTAACAGTCTCCTCGGTCGCCGCGTTCCGAGTTCGTGACGGAGCGGGCGTGACCCACACGGTGGCCGCCGGCCCGCACACGTTCGGCCCCGGGCTGCTGCTGAAGGTCGACGGCGCCCAGAAGGCGCGCGCTCTTCCCGGCCCGCTGCTCTTCCTCCCCGGCAACTCTCCGCTCCGCCTCGACCGTTCGTACCGCGGGCAGCTGCTCGTGTCCGTCATGAACGGGAAGCTGCGCGTCGTCAACCACGTCGGGCTCGAGCTCTACCTCTACGGCGTCGTCCCATCGGAGATGCCGCACACATGGCTGCCCGAGGCCCTCAAGGCCCAGGCGGTCGCAGCGCGGACGTACGCGCTCGCCGTTCGCAAGACCGGGTCGGACTTCGATCTCTATCCGGACGTGCGCAGCCAGGTCTACCGCGGGATCGTCGGCGAGAAGCCGTCGGCGACCGCCGCCGTGCAGGCCACGGCGGGCCAGATCGTCCTCTACGAAGGCCAGATAGCGAAGACCTACTTCTTCTCGACGTCCGGTGGCCGCACAGCCACGGTCACCGACGTCTGGCCGAGCAGCGACCCCGTTCCGTACCTCGTCTCCGTCGACGACCCCTACGACTCGGCTTCCCCGCACCACCAGTGGGGGCCGTTCACGGTCAAGCCGAGCCGCATCGCCAGGGCACTCCGCGTTCCCGGCCGGCTGCTCGACGTGCGGACGAGCATCAACGGCTCCGGCCGGGTGAGGACGGTGACCGGGGTCGGCTCCGGCGGCGACGCGTCCGTGAGCGGGGCCGACGTTCGCCGCGCGCTCGGCCTGCGCTCGACCTGGTTCCGCATCGGCCTGCTCTCGCTCGCCCCGCCAACCGCTCCCGCGACGTACAACACGCCGGCCAGGATCAACGGCATCGCCCGCGGCCTGCCCTCGGTCTCGCTCGAGCAGCGGATCGGGCGCGGGGCCTGGCGCACGGTCGGCCCGGTCACGCCTGCGAGGGACGGCACGGTCGCGATCTCGACGCGGCCGCGCGAGACCGGCCAGTACCGGCTCGCCAGCGGGAAGGCCCGCAGCGGTACAGTCGTACTCTCGGTCGCGCCCCTCGTACGCTTCTACGCGATGGCCGACGCCACGACGCTCCGCGGCTACGCACGGCCGCTGCTCCCCGGCGCCTCAGTCGTGGTGCAACGCCTCGACGGGACGGCCTGGCGCAACCTCACGAGGGCGGCGATCGATGCCAACGGCGACTTCACGGCCCAGCTCGACCTCGCTCCCGGGAACTACCGAGCCCGGTTCGCCCCGGGACGCGGCTTCGTGCCGGGCTTCACTCCGGTGCTGAAGGTGGGGCAGGCATGAGGAAGCTCGTCTTCGCCCTGGCCGGGCTCGCGCTGGCGCTGCCGGCGCCTGCGGTCGCGGCGCGCTTCGCAGTCGGCGTCGAGCGGGGCTTCTCCGCCGAGCGCGTGGCGGATCGGATCGAGGCGAAGACCGGTCGCCGACCTTCGACGATCGGCCCGTTCGCGCTCGCGGTCGATGCGCCGGCCGCGCGTGGGCTCGACTCGGTGCGCGGCGTCGCGTACGTCGAGCGCCTGAGCAGCCCGCGCCACCTCGCGTTCGCGCCCAACGACCCGTTCGCCCCGCGCCAGTGGTACCTCGACCGGATCCGCGCCTTCGAGGCGTGGACGAAAGTGCCGGCGCTCGTGCCCGTTCGCGTGGCGATCATCGACTCCGGCGTCGACGCCGAGCATCCGGACCTGCAGACCTCGATCCTCGAGGGCCGCAGCTTCGTCGGCACGTCGTGGCGGAAGGACACGAACGGCCACGGGACCTTCGTCGCGGGGCTGATCGCGGCGGGGCTGAACAACAACCTCGGCATCGCCGGCATCGCCTTCCCGGCGCAGCTCCTGATCGCGAAGGTCGTCAAGCCCGACCAGACGATCTCGCTCGAGGCCGAAGCGCGGGCGATTCGCTGGGCGGTCGACAACGGCGCCCAGGTGATCAACCTCAGCTTCGGCGGCGTGCGCGACCCACGGAACCCGGCGCGCGACACGTACTCGCCGCTCGAGGCCGCCGCCGTCGAGTACGCGGTCCGCAACGGGGTGCTCGTCGTAGCCGCGGTTGGCAACTCCGACAGGCCGGGTGAGGAGCCGTACCAGTGGGCGAGCTACCCGGCCGCCCTGCCGCACGTGCTCGGAGTGAGCGCGATCGACCGCGACGGGGGCGTGCCGAGCTTCTCGAACTGGGACCAGATCTACAACGACCTCGCCGCGCCGGGCGAGGGTGTCTTCTCGACGATCCCGCGGGCGCTCACGGTCAGCGGCGCCACGCGGATCACCTGCGTGCAGCCCGGCTACTCCGATTGCGGGCCGACCGAGTTCCGGCGCGGCGAAGGCACGTCGTTCGCCGCTCCGCAGGTCGCCGCCGCCGCGGCTCTACTCATGGCCGAGTCCCCCTTGCTCCGGCCCGAGCAGGCGACGACGATCCTCCAGAGCTCGGCGCTCGACGCAACCCCCGCCCGGGGCTGCCGGCGCTGCTCTCCGGGGCACGACGTGTTCACCGGCTGGGGGGTGCTCGACGTCGCGGCGGCCGTCGACACGCTGAACGCCCCGCTACCCGACGCGGACTTCAACGAGCCGAACGACGAAGCCGGAAGACGCGCTCCGCGCCTCTGGGGCAAGCGCCGCAAGAACCTCGTCGCCACGATCGATTACTGGCAGGACCAGACGGATGTCTATGCCGTGCGCCTGCGCAAGGGCCAGCGGATCCGCGCGACCCTCGTCGGGCCTGCGGACGCGGAGACGAAGCTCTTCCTCTGGAAGCCGGGCACGAGACGGGTCGGCGACTTCGCGGACCTGCGCAAGCTCGCCGCGCGCGCGACCGTCGGCGACGTGCGGCGGATCCGCTACACGGCTCCGGCGCGGGGCTGGTACTACCTGCAGGTGAAGGTCACCGCCCGCGGTGCGGGGAAGTACACGCTCCGCTACTTCAAGCGCGCGCCGCTCAAGGTCAAGCGCGGCCCCGCCCGCCCAGGGCGAATCGCCTAGGCGAGGAGTTCCTCGGGCGGCACGTCGCGGATGCGGCGCGCCGGGTTTCCGACCACGACCGTGCGCGCGGGCACGTTCTCGAGCACGACCGCGCCGGCGCCGACGAAGGCTTCCTCGCCGATTTCGACGCCCGGCAGGAGCACCGCCGCTCCGCCGATGCGCGCGCCGCGCCTGATCGTCGGCCCCTTGCGGAGCTCATGCCTGCGCTCGGTGCGGCCCATGAAGTCGTCGTTCGTCGTCGTCACCCCCGGGGCGACGAAGACCTCGTCCTCGAGCGTCGAGTACGCGGTGATGTAGGCGTTGGCCTGGATCTTCGTCAGCGCCCCGATCGTCGTGTCGTTCTCGACGAGGGAGCCGCGGCCGATGACGACGTCGTCACCGATCTCGCACCGCTCGCGGACGCAGGCCTGGTCGCCGACGATCACGCGTGCGCCGAGGCGGCTCCCCGCGAAGACGATGGCGCCGGCCGAGACGATCGACCCCTCGCCGAGCTCGAGCGGCGGCAGGTCCTCGCGTGAGGCCGTCGAGCGCGGCGAGAGCGCCGGCTGCTTCCCGAGCACGACGTTGTCGCCGAGGACGCAGCCGTCGCCGATAACCGTGCCCGGGTAGACGACGACGTTCTCGCCGGCCTCGTACGTCACGCAGGCGCGCGATCGAGTGACGCCTGTAGCTGCTCGAGCGTCCTGACCACCGCGAGGCCGTCGCGCGCCGGCGCGCGTTGGTCACCCTCGCCCTCGACGAGCGAGAGGAAGTGGCGGCACTCGATCCGCAGCGGCTCCTCGGCGGAGACCTTCGGGATGTGGATGTCGCCGGTCCGCACCTGCCACTCGCTTGCCGGTCGCAGCACGGTGCCCTTGTCGTAGACGGTCACCTTGCGCTCGGGCTCCATGTCGTCGAAGACGGCCATCTTGTCGCGGCCGACGACGGTGATCTTGCGCATCTTGTGCGGGTCGAGCCACGACAGGTGCATATGCGCCACGACGCCCGAGTCGAAGCGCAGGTAACAGAAGACCACGTCCTCCACGCTGTCGCGCAGGAACGACTCACCGCGTGCCCAGGCCTCGACGGGCTCTTCGCCGACCAGGTGGAGGAGCACGGACAGGTCGTGCGCGCCGAGTGACCAGAGCGCGTTCTCGTCCCGGCGGATCTGGCCGAGGTTCTGGCGGTTGCCGTACAGATAGAGGATGTCGCCGAGCTGTCCCGAGTCGACGAGCTCTTTCAGCTTCGCCACCGCCGGGTGGTAGAGGAGCAGATAGCCGGGCATGAGCACGAGCCCCTGTTCCTCGGCGAGGGCGGTCAGCTCCTCGGCCTCCGCGCTCGACTGCGCCGGCGGCTTCTCGACGAAGACGTGCTTGCCGGCGGCGAGCGCCTGCTTCGCGAGCTCGTAGTGCGTGACGACGGGCGTCGCGATCACGATCGCGTCCAGGTCGGGATCGGCGAGCAGGTCGTCGAAGCGCGTCGTCGTGCGGGCCTGGGGGTGACGGCCCTCGGCCACGGGCAGCACGTCGGGCGAGTGGTCACAGAGCCAGGCGAGCTCGGCGAGCTCGGCGAAGTTACGGGCGAGATTCGGCCCCCAGTAGCCGAGGCCGGCGACCCCGACCCGGGTCACAGCTTCCAGACCTTCCTGTTCTGCGTCCCGTTGTGCCCGGTCGCGTTCCGCAGGTCGACGACGAGGGGAGCGCGCTCGACGAGGTCGTCGTAGTCGATGGCTCGGTGCGCAGTCACGATCACGACGCAGTCAGCGCCGTCGGCCTCGAGCGGCCCAGAGGCGAGCCCGTGCTCCGGCAGCTCGGCCACGAACGGGTCATGGTAGGCGACGTCGGCGCCCTCGGCCTGGAGGAGCTCGATCAGCTTCAGCGCGGGCGACTCCCGCGTGTCGTCCGTGTCCTCCTTGTACGCGACACCGAGGAGCAGCAGCTTCGAGCCCTTCAGCGCCTTCTCGTGAGCGTTCAGGGCTCGCACGATCTTGCCGAGGCACCAGTAGGGCATGTTCTCGTTGACCTTGCCCGCGAGCTCGATGAACTCGGTGTAGAAGTCGTACTCGCGCGCCTTCCAGGTCAGGTAGAAGGGGTCGATCGGCATGCAGTGGCCGCCCAGTCCCGGCCCGGGGCGGAAGGTCATGAACCCGAACGGCTTCGTCGCGGCCGCGCCGACGACCTCCCAAACGTCGATGCCCATCCGGTCGCAGAGCTGCGCGAGCTCGTTGACGAGCGCGATGTTGACCGAGCGGAAGATGTTCTCGAGCAGCTTCGTCAGCTCGGCCGCCTCCGGGGACGACACTGGGTGCACGGTGTCGAGCGCACCCTCGTAGAGCTCCACGGCGCGCGCCGTGCACACCTCGGTGACTCCGCCGACGATCTTCGGCGTGTTCTTCGTCGTCCAGTCCTCGCGGCCGGGGTCGACTCGCTCCGGGGAGAAGGCGAGGTGGAAGTCGTCGCCCACACGCATGCCGCCCCGCTCGAGGATCGGGAGCAGGCGTTCGCGCGTCGTGCCCGGGTACGTCGTCGACTCGAGGACGACGAGCTGCCCGCGCTGGAGGTGCGGCGCGAGGTCCTCGGTGGCGCCCAGCACGACCGAGAGGTCCGGCTCGCGCTGGGCCGAGAGCGGGGTAGGCAGCGCGATCAGGATCGCGCCCGCCTCTACGAGCGCCGAGTAGTCGGAGGTCGCCTCGACCAGGCCCTTCTCCACGAGCGTCTTGAGCTCCTCGGTCGAGACGTCCGCGATGTAGCTCTCGCCGCGGTTGAGCGCGGCGACCCGGTCCTCGCTCTTCTCGACGAGGATGACGCGGCGGCCGGCCTCCGCGAACACCTGTGCCAGCGGCAGACCGACATAGCCCGCGCCGACGATCCCGACTGGCTTGTCCATGCGCGCGATAGTAACGACGGGTTCTGACTAGGAGGGTTTGGTGGAATGTTGCTCGTCGCCGGGGTGCGATGCTCGTTCCGAGGCAAGGACGCAGGGAGCGTTCGTAGCCGGAGGCTACGGGCGCGACTGAGGACGCCGCATCGGGGCGAGCAGCGCGGCCCGGCGGCTCAGGCCATATTTCGCCAAACCCTCCCGAGCTAGGCGGGACGCGCGGGGGTGGGGCGGCCGCGGAACCAGGGCCGGGCGGTCGGGTCGCTCCGGAAGAACTGCAGCAGGAGCTGAGCGACCTTCTGGGCGCCGGACCTCGACGGGTGCGTGCCGTCCTGGCCTACGTCCTCGCACGCCCACGCGAGGCCGTCGCCGCGGCCTCTCAGCCCGTCCGTCCAGAGGTACGGGCCCCAGCCGATCCACGGGCCCCTGATCTTCCCGGCCATGCGCTCGCCGATCAGCCAGCGGACGCCGAAGGCGCTGTCGTACGCCGCGGGCTCGGGATTGTGGCCGGTGATCGCGTAGCCGGCGTACGTGCGGCTCGAGAGATAGATGAGGCGGAGGTTCGGGAACTTCGCCTTGATGATCCGGACGATCGCGCGCAGGTCGGCCTGCAGCGCCCGCGCGTCACGCGGGAAGGGCCGGTCCTCACCGGCGATCGCTTCCTTCAGCCAGATCACCTGCACCTGGTCTGCGGTCGCATCCGCGGCCTTGAGGCGCTCGTCGACGACTCGCCAGTACTCGGCGGTCGGCCGCTTGATTCGGCCGGCCTCGCCGCCGTTCTGCGCTCCGTCGACGATCACGAGCTCCGGGTTCTTCAACGGGTCGACGTCTGCGAGCCGCTTGAAGGCGGCGAACTCGTCGCTGGCGTTGGCCATCCCGATCGAGAGCAGCACGGACTGGCCGCCGATCCGGCGCACGCGCCTGGCCTGGTTGACGCCCACGCGGAGGTACGCCGCCGTCGGCTTGTTGCGCGCGTTCGGGTAGAGGCCGCCGCGGTAGCCGCGGTACTTGCGCTTGCCGACGAAGTCGGTCAGCGGCGTGAGGCCGGTCGAGGTGCGCGCGCAGTCCGCGGTTCCTTTCGAGGGCCTCGCGGGCGCATTCGCAGCCGCGAGCCCCAGCGCGAGCACCACGCCGGCGGCAATGGGAAACGCAATCTTCATGCCGGTCCCCAGAGTACGCCGCCGCTGTTAGGCCGCTGTTAAGGGACGCCGGAAACCCCGTCTAGATGCGGCAAAAGCAGGGCTATACTCGGTCGCCTGGGGCCGTTAGCTCAGCTGGTAGAGCAGGGGACTCTTAATCCCAAGGTCGAAGGTTCGAATCCTTCACGGCCCATGCTCCAATGTCCCGCTCAGGACGCATTCCTGTTCTCAGCGCGGAGA
>JBKPFP010000396.1:0-3122 GCA_046744435.1 Actinomycetota bacterium
GGGATCATCCCGAGCACGCCCTTGATCGGGCCCATGCGCCGCAGCATGCGGTAGCTGGCGAGGAAGTCGTCGAACGTGAACTCGCCGGCCATGAGCTGGCGCTCGAGCCGCTGCTGCTCGTCCTCGGAAGCGGCCTCCTCGGCCTTCTCGATCAGGGTCAGCACGTCGCCCATGCCGAGGATCCGGGAGGCCATGCGGTCGGGATGGAAGTACTCGAGCTGGTCGAGCTTCTCGCCGACCGAGGCGAGCTTGATCGGCTTGCCGGTCACGGCCTTCACCGACAGGGCCGCGCCGCCGCGGGCGTCGCCGTCGAGCTTCGTCAGCACCACGCCGTCGAAGGCAATGCGCTCCTGGAACGCCTGGGCGACCGAGACTGCCTCCTGTCCGGTCATCGCATCGAGAACGAGCAGCACGTTCGTCGGCCGCGCCGCCTTGCCGACAGCTGCGAGCTCCTCCATCAGCGGCTCGTCGACGTGAAGGCGCCCGGCCGTGTCGAGAATGACCACGTCCCGGCCCTGCGCCCTGGCCTGCTCGATCCCCTCGGTCACGGCCTTGACGGGGTCAGACCCCGTAAAGACCGGGATCTGGATCTGGCGGCCGAGCTGCTCGAGCTGGTCGACGGCCGCCGGGCGCTGGAGGTCGGCGGCGACGAGGGCGGGCGAATGCTTCGCCTTGCGCAGCATGAGCGCGAGCTTCGCCGCCGCGGTCGTCTTGCCCGAGCCCTGCAGGCCCGCGAGGAGGATCACAGTCGGGGGCTTGCCGGCGAACGCGAGCTTCGAGTCGCCGCTCCCCATCAGCGCCGTCAGCTCCTCGTGCACGATCTTCACGACCTGCTGGCCCGGGGTGAGGCTCTTGGCGACGTCTTCGCCGAGCGCGCGGGCCTTGACGCGCGCCACGAAGTCCTTCACGACCTGGAAGTTGACGTCGGCCTCGAGGAGCGCGAGCCGCACTTCGCGCATGGCGCGCGAGATCGTCTCCTCGTCGAGCTTTCCGCGTCCCCGGACCTCGCCGAGAGCGGCCTGAAGCCGGTCTGAAAGCGCTTCGAACACAGGTCCGCCCAGTGTAGTCGCCGTCCTCGGCCCCTTCGAAGCTCGCGAATACGGTCGTAGACTCGTGGCATGGCCGTCATGCGCAAAACGGTGACCGTCGTCTTCTGCGACGTCACCGACTCGACGCCGCTCGGCGAACGGCTTGATCCGGAGGTGCTCGAGCGAGTCATGTCCCGTTACCACGAGGGGATGAAGACAGTGCTCGAGCGCCACGGCGGAACTGTGGAGAAATTCATCGGCGATGCGGTGATGGCCGTCTTCGGCATTCCGACTCTGCACGATGACGACGCGCTGCGGGCGGTCCGAGCGGCGTCTGAGATGCGGGCGGCGCTCGCGGAGCTCAACGAGGAGCTCCGAGGCGCCTTCGGCGTAGAGCTTTCGGTGCGGACCGGGGTAAACACAGGTGAAGTCGTCGCCGGCGATCCCTCGAGTGGCCAGGCATTTGCGACCGGCCACGCGGTCGTCGTCGCAGAACGGCTTGAAAAGGCCGCGCGCCGCGGAGAGATCCTCCTCGGCGAGGCGACGCGCCAACTCGTTGAGAACGCCGCCCTTGTCGAGCCGGTCGATGCTCTCGAGGTCAAAGGCAAGAGCGAGGCGGTTAGGGCCTGGCGCCTCACTGCCGTCCTCGAAGGCGCACCTCCGTTCGCCCGCCGACTCGACACGCCGATGGTCGGACGGGCAGCTGAACTGGCCGAGCTTCGCGGTGCTTTCAACGAGGCTGTGAGCGAGCGGGCCTGCAGGCTCGTCACCATCGTCGGCCAAGCCGGCATCGGCAAGTCGAGGCTCGCAAACGAGCTGCTCGCGAGTGCCCGCGATGAGGCGTCGGTGCTGCTCGGCCGCTGCCTTCCGTACGGTGAAGGGATCACGTACTGGCCCCTACGCGACGTTGTTCGGGAGGCCGCCGGCGACCTCACGCAAGTACGAATCGAAAAGCTCCTCGAGGGAGAAGAGGACGCCGAGCGCATCGCCGCCCGCGTCGCCGGCGCGATCGGCGTCGCTGAGAGCGGGGGGGCCGCAGACGAGACCATGTGGGCCGTGCGTCGCCTGTTCGAGCAAATCGCCGGCCGGCAGCCTTTGATCGTTGGCTTCGACGACCTTCAGTGGGCTGAGCCGACCTTCCTCGAGCTGATCGAGTACCTCGTCGGATGGAGCAGAGATGCACCGATGCTCGTCGTCTGCCTGGCGCGGCCGGAGCTGGTCGACAAACACCCGACGTGGCTCACCGTCAGGCCGAACGCGACCTCGATCGTGCTCGAGCCCCTATCCGAGCGGGAGGCGGAGTTGCTCTTGGAGCTTCTGCGTGGGGAGGCTGATGTGAGCCCCGAGATTCTCGCCAGAATCACCGAGGCAGCAGAGGGTAACCCGCTCTTCGTCGAGCAGATGCTCGCGATGTTGACCGAAGACGACGAGCCTGCCGGCGAGATTGCGATCCCGCCTTCGATCCATGCGCTGCTGGCCGCCCGCCTCGACCGCTTGCGGCCGGAGGAGCGTGCCGTGATCGAGCGGGCCTCCGTAATCGGGAAGGAGTTCTGGCGCGGGGCCGTCTCCGACCTCACACCCGAGGACGAGCGGGCTTCCGTCAGCCCGCACCTGATGGCGCTCGTGCGCAAGGACCTGATCCGGCCCTCTCGTTCGATCTTCCCCTCCGAAGACGGTTTCCGGTTCCGGCACATCCTCATCCGCGATGCGGCGTACTTGGGGATCCCGAAGGAGACCCGGGCGGAGCTGCACGAGCGCTATGCGGGCTGGCTGGAGCAGACAGCTGGAGAGCGTGCCAGCGAGCTCGACGAGATCCTGGGCTATCACCTCGAGCAGGCGTACCGTTACCGCGACGAGCTGGGCCCGATCGGAGAGCGCGACCGCGAACTAGCGGCGCGCGCCGGCGAGCGGCTTGCAGCCGCCGGACGGCGGGCGATCGTCGCGCGCGGAGACGTTTCAGCCGCAGCGAGTCTCATCTCCCGCGCGGTAGGCCTCCTTCCGCCTGACGATCGGGAGCGACCCGCGCTGCTGACCGAGCTCGGCAGCGCGCTGATGATGATGGGGAACTTCAAGCGCTGTCTCTTATACACATCT
>JBKPFP010000377.1:0-16425 GCA_046744435.1 Actinomycetota bacterium
CCCCCCGCCACCGCCACCACCCCCCCCGCCGCCCCCGCCGCCCCCTCCCCCCCCGCCGCCTCCCCCTCCTCCGCCGCCGCCGCCTCCGCCTCCTCCGCCACCTCCGCCACCTCCGCCACCGCCTCCACCTCCGCCACCACCGCCCCCGCCACCGCCGCCACCACCGCCTCCGCCACCGCCACCTCCGCCGCCTCCGCCGCCTCCGCCGCCTCCGCCTCCGCCGCCTCCGCCGCCGCCGCCGCCGCCGCCTCCGCCGGTGCGCTGCCGCGTGCCGAACGTGATCGGACTGCGGCTCGGCCGGGCGAGGCAGCGGATCCGGGCTCGGAACTGCTCGGTCGGTCGCGTCCGCCACGTGCGCTCCAGGCGCCAGCTGCGCGGTCGCGTCGTCGGGCAGAACCCGAGGGGCGGCGCCGTCCGCCGGCGCGGCTTCCCGGTCAACCTGCTGGTGGGTCGCGGGCCTAACCGATAACGCAAAGCAAACGACGAAAACGGGGCGCCCTACGGGGCGCCCCGTCCGTGTTGATGTGTTAGAAAACTCGCCGCGCGCCGAGAAACGCTCGGCGCTGACTCCGTAAGGGGGCTGGTGCGCTGAGCTTCTTCCAAGACCATCCGGTGCTGTTCGCCCTGGTTTCGGCCGGGATCGGCATCGGGTATGGGATCGCGCTCACGTACTGGGTACTCCAGCAGCCTGCGGGCACCGAGCGCATGCGTGAGATTGCCCGTGCCATCCAGGAAGGCGCGTCGGCGTACCTGCGCCGGCAATACCTGACGATCGCCGCGGTCGCGGTCGTGCCGTTCCTGCTCATCGGCTTCTACAACGAGCTCGGCTGGGGGACGGCGATCGGCTTCCTCGTGGGAGCGGTCTTCTCGGCCGCCGCCGGCTTCATCGGCATGAACGTCGCCGTGCGCGCCAACGTCCGCACCGCCGAGGCGGCGAAGCGGGGCCTGAAGCCCGCGCTCGACGTCGCCTTCCGAGCCGGCTCCGTCACGGGGCTGCTCGTCGTCGGGCTCGGCCTGCTAGGCGTCGCGGGCTACTACTGGGTGCTCACCGGCTGGCTCGACAACTCGCCGGAGTCGGCGATCGACGACCTCGTCGGCCTGGCGTTCGGCGGCTCCCTGATCTCGGTCTTCGCGCGGCTCGGCGGCGGCATCTACACGAAGGCCGCGGACGTGGGTGCCGATCTGGTCGGGAAGATCGAGGCCGGGATCCCCGAGGACGACCCCCGCAACCCAGCGGTCATCGCCGACAACGTGGGCGACAACGTCGGCGACTGCGCGGGCATGGCCGCCGACCTCTTCGAGACCTACGCCGTGACGGCCGTCGCCGTGATGCTGATCGCGGTCACGCGCTTCCCGGCAGGCGACCTGTTCGAGTACCCGCTCGCGCTCGGCGGCGTCTCGATCATCGCGTCGGTGATCGGGACGTTCTTCGCCCGCATCGGTCGGCGCGGATCGATCATGGGCGCGCTCTACAAGGCGGTCGCCGTCGCCACCGTGCTCTCGGCCATCGGCTTCATCCCGGTCACGCTCGCGTACGACGAAGGCGCCTTCAGCTTCACAGACCTCTACGTCTGCGCGCTCGTCGGCCTCGCGGTCACGTTCCTGCTGGTCGCGATCACCGAGTTCTACACGGGCACGCGCTGGGGGCCTGTGCGCTCGATCGCGGGAGCCTCGCGCACCGGACACGCGACGAACATCATCGAAGGGCTCGCCGTCGGCATGCAGGCCACGGCGCTGCCCGCGATCGTCATCGTCGCCGGCATCCTGACCGCGAACCACTTCGCGGGCCTCTACGGGATCGGCGTCGCGGTCATGGCGCAGCTGTCGATGACGGGCCTGATCGTCGCCCTCGACGCCTACGGCCCGGTCACGGACAACGCGGGCGGTATCGCCGAGATGGCCGACCTGGACGAGTCCGTGCGGGCGATCACCGATCCGCTCGACGCCGTGGGCAACACGACGAAGGCGGTGACGAAGGGCTACGCGATCGGCTCCGCCGCCCTCGCCGCGCTCGTGCTCTTCGACAGCTACACGCAGGGGCTCGCGGACGAGGACCTGCAGGCGAGCTTCGCGTTGGACAACGCGTGGGTGATCGCGGGGCTCTTCGTCGGCGGCCTGATGCCGTTCCTGTTCTCGTCGCTCGCCATGCAGGCCGTCGGGCGGGTGGGCGGCCTGGTGGTCACCGAGGTGCGCCGTCAGTTCCGGGAGATCCCCGGAATCATGGAGGGCACGGCCCGCCCCGAGTACGGGCGCGCGATCGACATCGTCACCGGCTCCGCGATCCGAGCGATGATGCTGCCCGCGCTGATCCCCCTCCTCTTCCCGGTCGTGGTCGGGATCATCAGCGAGGAGATGCTCGGCGGCCTCCTGATCGGCACGATCGTCACCGGCCTCTTCCTCGCGATCGCGATGACCTCCGGCGGCGGCGCGTGGGACAACGCGAAGAAACTGATCGAGGACGGCCTCTACGGCGGCAAGGGCTCCGAGGCGCACGCCGCGGCCGTCACCGGCGACACCGTCGGCGACCCCTACAAAGACACGGCCGGACCGGCCATCAACCCGATGATCAAGATTGCGAACATCGTCGCCATCTTGCTCATCCCACTAATCGTCTCGATACACGGCTAGCACCGAAGACACCGCGGTCGCCCGGCCCGCTCCACGCAGGCGGCGTCGCCGCGAGCACGGACTCGAGCGGGTGCTCGGCACGCCGGCGCTCTTCGCGACTGCGTACGGCAACGTCGGATCGTCGATCTACTACGCGCTCGGCGTAACCGCGGTCTTCGCGCTCGGCCTGACCCCGGTCGTCTTCCTCGTCGCCGGAGTGATCTTCGCCGCCACCGCGCTCACGTACACCGAGGGGACCGTCCGCTACCCCGAAGCCGGCGGCTCGGCAAGCTTCGCGCGCCACGCGTTCAACGAGCTCGTCAGCTTCGGGGCGGCATGGGCGCAGATGCTCAACTACATCATCACGATCGCCATCTCGGCGTTCTTCGTGCCGCACTACCTCTCGATCTTCTGGGAGCCCCTGCGGGAGAACCCGTGGGACATCGTCGGGGGAGCGATCGTCGTCGTCGTGCTCGTCGCGCTGAACGTCGTCGGGATCAAGGAGGCCGCCGGGCTGAACATCTTCCTGGCGGTGATCGACTTCGCCACGCAGCTGCTGCTCGTCGTGCTCGGCTTCGTGCTCATCTTCAGCCCGAGCACGCTCGTCGACAACGTCGACCTCGGCGTGGCGCCGACGTGGAGCGACTTCTTCCTCGCCGTACCGATCGCGATGATCGCCTACACGGGCATCGAAACGATCTCGAACCTCGCCGAGGAGGCGCGCAACCCGCCCCGCGACATCCCGAACTCGATCCGGCTCGTCTCGGCCGCAGTCTTCGCCATCTACTTCACGCTGCCGCTGATCGCGCTCTCCGCGCTGCCGGTCCGGGAGGTCGACGGTGAGTTCCAGACGCAGCTCGGCCTGCCCCCGGAGGAGGGAGGCTACGCGAACGACCCGGTGCTCGGGCTGGTCAAGAACCTCGACCTCCAGGGGGTCTTCCTCGACTCGCTCGAGATCTACGT
Organism: Actinomycetota bacterium; assembly: GCA_046744435.1. GTDB lineage: Bacteria > Actinomycetota > Thermoleophilia > Gaiellales > Gaiellaceae > VAXT01. The sequence goes on from JBKPFP010000377.1 coordinate 3,571, forward strand.
CGGGCTGCTCGCGGCCACGATTCTCTTCATCGCCACGAACGCGGGCGTGATCGGCGCCTCGCGCATCACCTACTCCATGGCGAGCTACCGGCAGCTGCCGGAGGTCTTCCGACGCCTGCACCCGCGCTTCAAGACGCCGTGGCTCGCGATCGTCTTCTTCGGCGGGGTCGTCTCGATCGCGGTCATCCTGCCCGGGGAGACGAACTTCCTCGGCACCATGTACTCCTTCGGAGCGATGCTGTCCTTCACCATCGCGCACGCCTCGGTCATCGCGCTGCGCGTGCGCAGGCGAGACGAGGAGCTCGTCTACCGCGCCCGGCCGAACTTGCGTCTCCGGGGCATCGACTGGCCGCTCTTCGCGCTCTTCGGCGGCGTGGGCACGGCCATCGCGTGGCTCGTGGTCGTCGTCCAGGAGGAGAACACACGCTGGGTCGGGCTCGGCTGGCTCGCGGTGGGGTTCGTCACCTACGCGATCTATCGCCGGCGGGTCGTGCAGGCGCCGCTGACCGAGACGGTCCGGGCCCCGGCCCTCGTCCTCGGTCCGGCCCTCCAGGTCGAGTACCGGACGATCGTCGTGCCGGTCAAGCGCACGCCGGAGTCGGAGGAGGCCCTCGTCGCGGCGGCTCGGCTCGCCAGCGAGCGAGGGGCGACCGTCGCCGTCGTGAACGTGCTCGAGGTGCCGCTCGACCTGCCGCTCGACGCCGACTTGCACGAGCAGGAGGCCGAGGCGGAGGCGGTGCTCGACAGCGCTCAGGCGCTCCTCGAGAGCTACGGGGTGCGGGCGGTGACGCGCCTCGTCCGCGCGCGGAGCGCGGGCCCCGCGATCGTCGAGGAGGCCGACCGGCGGAATGCCGAGCTGGTCGTCCTCGGCGCGCCGCGGGAGAAGGTCCGGCGTGGCCGGCCGATCTTCGGGCGCACCGTCGACTACGTGCTCAAGCACAGCCCCTCGCGCGTGCTGATCGCTGGCGGCAGGCGCGCCGCCTGACATGCTCGGGCGCGCGCTCGCGGTGCTCCTGATCGTGCTCGGGCTCGTCGTGCTCGTGCGGACGCTGATCGAGGGAGTGGGCGGAGGGCTTGGCTTGCTCCTGGGCGCACTCCTCGTCCTCGCCGGCGCACTGCGGTTGTACCTTTCCCGGGTCCAGCGTTGACGATATGGCTTCAATCGTGTCGACCGGTCAGTTCAGACGGACGCGCGGGCAAAGCTCGCACGTCCTGAAGGCGGCACCGCAAGCGGTGCCTCAGCTTGGCTAAGAAGCTCCCCGGCCTGGAGCGCGTCCTCGACGCCCCGTCGCTGGCCGCGGTCGCCTACGGGGAGATCTCGTCCTCGATCTTCTTCGCGCTCGGCATCCTCGCGCTGTTCGCCCTCGGCTTCACCCCCTGGGTGCTGCTCGTGGTCGGCGTCCTCTTCCTGCTCGTCGCGCTCTCCTACGCCGAGGGGACGGCCGCGATCCCGGAGACGGGCGGCGCGGCCACCTTCGTGCGTCGCGCGTTCAACGACCCGCTCGGGTTCCTCACCGGCTGGGCGCTCTTCCTCGACTACCTGATCGTGATCGCGCTCGCGGCCCTGTTCGTGCCGCACTACTTCGGTCACGCGATCGGCTGGGAGGCGCCGACGGACGGCCCGACGGACATCGTGATCGGGATCATGGTCATCGCGGCCGTCGCGCTCGTGCGGCTCGTCCGCAGGACCGGCGTCTACCGCCTCGCCATCGCAATCGCGGCCGCGTCGCTCGCCGCACTGCTCGTGCTCGTCGTGCTCGGGCTCCCGCTCCTCTTCTCGCTCGACAGCCTCGGTGAGGGGCTCGACCTGGGCACGGCGCCGACCTGGTCGGCGATCGCCTTCGCGCTGCCGGCGGCGATGCTCGCCTTCACCGGCCTGGAGACCGTCGCCAACCTCGCGGCAGAGACCCGCGAGCCGGGGAGGACGCTGCCGCGCAGCCTCTTCACGGGCATCGGCGCGGCCGTGATCGTCTCGGTGCTCGTCGCGCTCGTCGCGCTGTCGGCGTACCCGGCGCACGCCGACCCCGACGGGCCCGGAGGCTTCGCGACCGACCTCGGGACTGAATGGCTGCTCGCTCCGATCGTCGGCGTAGCGGCGGCGTTCGAGGGCGAGCTCCCGGCCGTCGTCGTCGACGCGCTGCGCGTCTTCGTCGGCCTCGCCGGCGCGCTCATCCTCGTGGCGACCGTGGCGACCTCGTTCTCCGGGGCCGGTCGCCTTGCCTACTCGCTCGGGCGCCACGACATGCTGCCGCGCGCCTTCGCCCGACTCAACCGGCGGACGCTGATCTCGCCCGCGTCGATCGTCAGCGTGACGGCGATCGCCTCCGGGCTCCTGCTCCTGACCAGGGTGGTCGACGAGCCCGTCCGCTTCCTGGCGAGCCTCTACAGCTTCGGGATCCTGCTCGCGTTCACCGCCGCGCAGCTGGCCGTGATCCGGCTGCGCTTCGTCGAGCCAGAGCTCCCTCGTCCGTTCCGCGCTCCCGGCAACGTGCGCATTCGCGGCACGGACGTGCCCATCGCCGCCCTCGTCGGCGCTCCCTTGACCTTCGCGATCTGGATCGTCGCGCTGATCACCCACGACGCCGCGCGGATCGCCGGCCCCATCTGGCTCGCCGTGGGCGCCGTCGTCTACGTGGCCTCGCGGCTCGCCGGCCAGGAGACGGTGCTCGGCCGCGTGACGCCCGCGATCGGAGACCTCGTGCCCGACATCGAGGGCGCGTACAAGCGCATCCTCGTGCCGTTGAAGCTCGGCCCGATCGGCGAAGAAGTGCTCGGCACGGCGATCAAGCTCGCCGAGGAGCAAGACGGAACGGTCATCGCCTTGCACGTGATCCGGGTTCCGCTGGACCAGCCGTTGGACGCCGAGCTGCTCGACGCCGAGGAGCAGGCCGAGGCGTCCCTGGCCGAGGCCAAGCTGCTCGCGTCCGAGCACGACGTGGAGATCCAGGGCGAGATCGTACGCGCAAGGTCGATCGGGGAGGCGATCGTCGGGGCGGCCCGCGAGCATGAGGTCGACCTGATCGTCATGGGCTCGGCGCCACGGTGGCGGCGCCAATCACGCTTCTTCAGCCCGACCGTCGACTACGTGTTGCGGAATGCGCCGTGCGAGGTGATGGTGATCGCATTCCCGCAGGGCGTCCTGGAAGAGGACGTTGTGCCCGCTTGATTGAGCTACATTGAGACCGTGAAAGCGATAGTTGTGGGCTGCGGCAGGGTGGGGTCGAAGGTCGCCAAGAAGCTCGCCAAGAGCGGCTGGGACGTAACTGCAATCGACGAGAACGACGAGGCGCTCACGCGTCTCGGCGACCGCTGGCCCGGCGGCTTCATCGTCGGCCACGGCATGGACGTCGACGTTCTCCGCCAGGCCGGGATCGAGGACGCCGACGCGGTCGTCGTCGCCACGAACGGCGACAACACGAACATCGTCGTCGGCCAGGTCGCGCAGAAGCGCTTCGGCATCGACTGCACGGTCGTGCGGATCCTCGACCCGGCGCGTGCCGAGCTGTACTCGACGCTCGGGCTGCGCACCGTCTCCCCAACCTCGACCGCGATCGAGGTCCTGTCCGAAGCCGTCAAGTCCTGCGCGATCAAGCCACGTCCAACCGTGCCCAGAGAGGTCGCTACCACCTAGTGTTCGTCCTCATCGCGGGCGGCGGCAAGATCGGCGCCAACCTCGCTCGGACGCTACTTCGCACTGGACACGAAGTGACGATCGTGGAGCAGCGGCGCGACCGGTTCGAGGAGCTCGAGGAGGAGTTCGAGCACCGCGCGATCATCGGCGACGCGACCGAGCTCTTCGTCCTCGAGCGGGCGGGCATCGCGCGGCCGCCGGATCTCGTGGTCGCGGTCACGGGCGACGACGAGGACAACATCGTCATCTGCCAGATGGCCCGCGAGCACTACGGCGCGAAGAAGGTCATCGCCCGCGTCAACGACCCGCGCAACCAGGCGCACTTCGACCTGCTCGGCATCTCACCGACCGTGAGCGCGACCTCGAGCATCATGGCGCTGATCGAGCACGAGGTGCCCGAGCACGAGCTCGTCCGCATGCTCGAGCTGCGCGCAGAGAATCTCGAGATCGTCGAGGTGCAGATCGACAAGGACTCGCCGTCGGCCGGGAAGCGGGTCGCGCGGCTGAAGCTGCCCGTGGGCTCGCGGCTGATCTCCGTGATGCGCGACGGCCGGCACGAGATCCCCGATCCGGAGACCGAGCTGCTGCCTGGCGACCAGGTGCTCGCGATTCTCGAGACAGGCAAGGAGGACGAGCTCCGCCGGGTCCTGCTAAAGAAGTAGGCCACAGATGCGGCGCATCGCCCTCTTCGCCCTTCCGTTCGCCATCGTCGGATCCGCAGTCGCCCTCGGCGCGGACGAGAAGGAACAGCGGTCCTCGTACCGCTTCGCTCCAGTGGTCCGCAACGTGGACGAGCCGGTGCACGTGACCTCGCCGCGCAGCGAGCCGAACAACCTGTACATCGTCGAGAAGGGCGGGAGGATCCGCGTCCGCGCGCGCGGCGTGCTACGGGCGCGTCCGTTCCTGAACATCAGCAGCCTCGTCTCGAACGGCAGCGAGCAGGGTCTGCTGTCGCTGGCCTTCCACCCGAACTACGGACGCGGCTCGAACCGCCGCTTCTTCGTCTACTACACGGACACCGGCGGCGACGAGCGCATCGTCGAGTATCGGTCGCGCGGGCTGTCTCGTGCGCCGGTGCGGGTTCGCCAGCTGCTCTTCATGAACGACCCGTACTCGAACCACAACGGCGGCCAGCTCGCGTTCGGGCCGGACGGCTACCTCTACGCCGCCAACGGCGACTCTGGGTCGGGCGGAGATCCGGAGAACCGGGCGCAGAACATGCGCACGCTGTTCGGCAAGATCTTCCGCTTCAACGTCGGCGTCAGCCGGCCGCGGGCGGTGATCACCGGGCTCGGGCTACGGAATCCGTGGCGCTTCTCGTTCGACCGGCAGACCGGCGACCTCTACATCGGCGACGTGGGGCAGAACGCCTGGGAGGAGATCGACTTCACGCCTCGGCGGAGCCCCGGCCTCGAGAACTACGGCTGGCGCGTGTACGAGGGTCGCGAGCGGTTCACGAACGAGACGCCGAACGGGGCCGGGAGGCTCGTGTTCCCGATCGTCGTCCAGCCGAACCCGCCGAACTGCTCGATCATCGCCGGGTTCGTCTACCGCGGCACGGCCGTCCCGGCGGCGCGTGGGCGCTTCTTCTTCGGCGACAACTGCCAGTCGAACATCCGGAGCATCGTGGCTCCGGGCGGGACGCAGATACGGAACGAGCCGTTCGACATCGGCGGGCTCTCCTCGTTCGGCGAGGACGCCCGCGGCGAGCTGTACGCGACCTCGCTGAACGGGGTCGTCTACCGGTTGGTTCGCTAGCCGGCTCGGCGGCGGCGGCGGACCTGCGGGCCCTGCTGGCCGAGCGCGGCATAGGCGAGTGCCTGCAGCGCGTCGTTGAGGGCCGCGAGCTCGCGCGTGATCGGGGCGAAGTGCTCTCCGGCGTCGAGGCGCCGGTTGAGGCCGCGCAGCTCGGCGTTCAGGCGGTCGAGACGCTCCAGCAGCGCGTCGAGCTGGCGGTCGCCGACTTCTCTCTCGCTCACGGGTCGAATTCTAGGCGGCGGCGCGCTCGAGCTCGGCGGGTGAGCGGACGACGTCGACTTGGCCGCCGAAGCGTTCTGTGAGGCGCTCGAGCGAGCCGGTGCCGGCCTCGACGGCTTCGATGCGGCGAGTGGCGCCGAGCTGGGCCAGCGCGACGCGCGCGAGGGGCTCGGGGGCGTCCGTGAAGACGCCGAGCCGGCGGCCTGACGAGGCGAGGGCGCGGAGGGATGCGCTCACGCTCGCGTCGGGGCGCAGGTAGACCGGGGCGCGCTCCTCGGCGAAGCGCTCGAGCGCGGCGCGCCAGTCCCCGACTCCGTCGCGTGCCCAGCGGTCGAGCTCGTCGGCGGCCGCGCCGCGATCCGCGGGGACCGCGTCCGGGTCGAGCGGGGCGATCGCTCGGAAGCGCCGCGCCGCATCGTCGAGCCAGTCCCGCCAGAGCGGCCGCGTGTCGCCGAGCACCGCGTCGAGCTCGATCGCGAGCGGGCGCCCTGTGGACACATCGTCACCCTCTTGTCGCGGGGACTGTCCCCCGGACACGTCGTCGCGAGACCTGCGGCGCTGCCGGTTTTCAAGCCCCAGGCGGGTCAGGAGCCTGCGGGGACTGTCCCCCAGACGTGACTCGAAAAGACGGGGGACGACGTAGACGCCGACCGCGACTCCCGCCGAGTCGACGAGGACGTCGCGCACCGCCGCCTGCCGGCCCGGGACGAAGTCCTGGTGGATCTCGTCCGAGATCGCGTACGCGATCCCGGCCACGAGCCCCATCCACTCGTTGCCGAGGGCGCGGACGAGCAGGAACCCGAGCACGGCGAACTCGGCCGCGTGCGCGATCTTGCGCAGCACGAGATCCCAGCTCCCGAGGCCGGTCCCCAGGTCCGGAATGGACGAGAGCGTGAAGATGAGGGCCGCCCACAACACGACCGGAAGCCAGGCCGTGAGGAGCCGGGAGGTGGCCACAGACCCATGATAGGCTCGCCTCCAGAAACGGCATGCGGACAGGGAACCCGGTGCAAGTCCGGGACGGTCCCGCCGCTGTGAGGGGAGACGCTCCTCGCCGAGAAGCCACTGGCCACGGCCGGGAAGGCGGCGAGGGGGGAGCCCCGAGTCAGAAGACCTACCGCCTGCCGAAACCCGAACCCCTCGCGGAAGGAGGATTCGTGTTCCGACGACTCATGATCCTGGCGCTCGCGGCTGCCCTCTTCGCCGTGCTCGCCGAGGCCGCGCTCGCGGTCAACGTCCGCGTGCGCGTCGAAGGTAAGACGACGACGATCTTCGGCGCGTCCGAGCCGACCCTCTCCACAGGCGCGACCGCGCTCGACGCCCTCGATGCGGCCAGCACGAGGGGCGAGTTCTACTACCACGTCCGCCACTTCTCCATCGGCTCGTTCGTCGACCAGATCGGCCGCTATCCAGGCGCCGGATCCGACGGCTGGGCCTTCAAAGTCAACGGCGTCTCGCCGCAGGTCGGGGCGGATCAGGTGGCGCTCAAGGACCGAGACGTCGTCCTCTGGTACTGGTCGACGTTCGGCCCGGCCGGCAGCTCTCCGACGCTCGTCCTCCGCCGCCAGGCGAAGCGCAACTGCTACACGGCGCTCTCGCAGGGCGACGCCGGCACGGCGACGCCTGCCGCAGGCGCGGCTCTGCTCGTCGACGGCCGGCGCGTGGCGACGAGGACCGGGCGCGCGTGCGTCGGCAAGCACCGCGGCCTCGTGCGCGCGACGCTGACGGGGGCCGTCCGATCGAACGCCTTGCGCTAGCCGCTCTTGCCACAGCACTCGTCCTCGTCGGGTGCGGCGAGGAGCCGACCGGCTCCGGGACGGCCGCGCTCTGGGTCACCCGCGACCGCGGCGAGCGCGTCCTGCTCGTACGCAAGGTCCCGGCCGGGTTGACGGCGATGCAGGCCCTCGATCGCGAGGCCGACGTCGAGAAGCGCTACGGCGGGCGTTTCGTCCAGTCGATCGAGGGCCTCGAGGGTGATCTGGCCGACCGCCGGGACTGGTTCTACTTCGTGAACGGAATCGAGGCCGACCGCAGCGCGACCGAGTACCGGCTCCGCGACGGCGAGATCCTCTGGTGGGACTACCGCAGCTGGCGCGGCCGCATGCGCCAGGGCGTGGTGGTCGGCGCCTTTCCGGAGCCGTTCCGGCACGGCTACAACGGCAAGACGCATCCCGTCGCCGTGCGCTACGAGGCCGGCCTCGCCCGCGGAGCCCGCGCGATCGGCCGCGTGCTGCGCGCGAACTCGATCGCTCCTGTCTCCGTCCCGGCGCCGGAGGGCGCGAGCGTCTTCCTGCTCGAGCGGCACGGAGCGAACGAGCCGGAGCGGTTCGCGGCCGCGCTGCGCGACGAGTCGAGCGAAGCCGGGTCGGCGGTCCGCTTCGTGTTCGCCGGCGACGCGCTCCGACTCGCGCGCGAGCCCGGCCGGTTCCGCTACCGCTACGAGGTCCGGGAGTGAGCCCGGCCCCGGCCTTCCTGCTCCTCGCGGCACTCGCTGCGGCCGCCCTGCTTGCCGAGCACGTCCTCTCGGTCGCCGTCCTGACCGTCGCCTTGCTCGCCGTCTGCCTGCGGGCCCCCCGCGGACGACGCTGGCCCTACCTCGTCGGCACGCTCGGCTCGGGCCTCTCGGTCTTCCTGCTCTCGCCGCTGGTCTCCCACGAGGGCACGCACATCGTCTGGGAGGGGCCGACGCTGCCGGTCGTCGGGATCCTCGACGTCACCGGCGAGGAGCTCTCGAACGCAGCCTTCCAGGCGCTCCGCCTGACCGCCGTCGGGCTCGCGTTCGCCGTCTACGCCTTGCTCCTCGACCACGATCGCCTGCTGCAGGCGGCCGGGTTCGCGCGCCGCTCAGTGCTTGCCGTCGGGCTCGCGACGCGCTTCGTGCCGACCCTCGAGCGCGATGCCGCCGGGCTCGTCGAAGCCCTCCGCGGCCGCGGCGTCGAGGTGCGCGGCCTGCGTGGACGCGCGCGCCTGCTCTCACCGCTGCTCGCCGGGTCCCTCGAGCGCAGCCTCAACCTGGCCGAGGCGATGGAGGCGCGCGGGTTCGGCCGCCCCGGGCGTACGAGGGTGCCCGCGCCGCCCTGGAGCCGCCTCGACCACGCGGCGCTCGCGCTCGCCGTCGCGGCCGTCTCGGTGGGAGCGCTATGGCTCTAGCGGCGACCGACAACCTTCGCTTCACGTACCCGGGCGGAGACGCGCCGGCGCTGGACGACGTTACGCTCGCGCTCGAGCCCGGCGAGCTCGTCGTCCTCCTCGGTCGCTCGGGCTCGGGGAAGTCGACTCTGCTGCGGGCGCTGTCCGGCCTCGTGCCGCACTTTCACGGCGGGCGCTTTTCCGGCAGGGCCGAAGTCGCCGGAGCCGATACGCGCACGGCTCGCCCGGCCGAGCTCGCGGGAGCCGTGGCCACTCTCTTCCAGGATCCTGAGGACCAGGTCATCTTCGGACGCGTCGAGAACGAGGTCGCCTTCGGGCTCGAGAACCTCGGCGTCTCGCCGCACGAGATCCTGCCGCGCGCCCGTGCCGCGCTGGCCGCGGTCGGCGCCGAGCACCTCGCCGGCCGCCGCACGGAGTCGCTCTCCGCCGGCGAGCTGCAGCGCGTCTGCCTCGCCTCGGCGCTCGCGCTCGAGCCGGAGCTGCTACTGCTCGACGAGCCGACCTCACAGCTCGACCCGTTCGCCGCGGAGGCGTTCCTCGACCTCGCCGTCGGCCTCGACGCGACCGTCGTCGTCTCCGAGCAGCGGCCGGCCCGTCCGCTCGCGCGTTGTGATCGCGTCCTCTTCCTCGAGCACGGCCGCGTGCTCCTCGACGCGCCGCGCGGCGAGGCGCTCGACTGGCTCGCCGAGCACCGGCCCGGCTACCTGCCGCGGGAGCCGCGCGAATCGGCTCGGACTGCCGGAGCGGGCGAGCGCCTCTGCCGCCTCGAGGACGTCGCCTTCGCCTACCCGGCCGGCCCGCCCGTGCTGGACGGCGCCGACCTCGAGCTCGCGCGGGGCGAGATCGTCGCGCTCACCGGCCCGAACGGGTCGGGCAAGACGACGCTCGGGAAGCTCGCCGCGGGCCTGCTCGAGCCGCAGCGGGGGCGCGTGGTCAGCGCAGGCCGCCCCGGGTACCTCTCGCAGGATCCGGGCCGCTACCTCGTGCGTGAGCGCGTGGACGAGGAGGTCGCGCTCGCCGTCGGCGGTGACCTCGCGCGGGCGCGGCACACGCTCGCCGCGGTCGGCCTGGCCGGGGCCGGGGAGCGCCACCCGCGCGACCTCTCGAGCGGCGAGCGGGAGCGCCTCGCGCTCGCCGCGGTGCTCGTCACCGAGCCGGACGTGCTCGTTCTCGACGAGCCCACCCGCGGCGTCGACCCCGACCGCAAGGCCGAGCTCACTCGACTGCTGCGGGCGGGCGCGGGCGGGCGGGCGACCCTTCTCATCACGCACGACCTCGTCTTCGCCGGCGACGTCGCCGACCGGACGGTCAGCCTCGGCTCCCTGGAGGCCGTCTATGCCTAGGACGGCGGCCCTCGGAGCGCTCGCCGCCGCCCTGGCGGCGGCTGTGTGGACCGCGGTCTCGCCCGACCGGGCGGCGCTGCCGCTCCTGCTGTTGGCGGCGGCTCTCCTCGCGGCGGGCGCGGCCTGGCTCGAGTCGGGACCGGAAGCCTCGCGCGAGATCACGCTCGTCGCCGCCCTCGCCGCCGTCGCCGCGGCCGGCCGCGTCCTCTTTGCCGCGGTTCCCGGGGTGCAGCCGGTGACGGTGATCGTCGTCGCCGCAGGGGCAGCCCTCGGCGCCCGTGCCGGATTCGCCACCGGCGCGCTCGCCGCCCTGGTCTCCAACCTGTTCCTCGGCCAAGGGCCGTGGACTCCCTGGCAGATGCTCGGCTGGGGCGCGTGCGGCCTCGTCGGCGCCCTCGGCGCGCGCTTCCTGCGCCGGCGCCTGCCGTTCGCGCTCGTCTGCTGTGTCCTCGGCTTCGCGTTCAGCGCGCTGATGGACTTCTGGTTCTGGGTCAGCTTCTGGCCGCACACGTGGGAGGCGCTGGTCGTCGTCTACGGGCGCGGGATCTGGTTCGAGGTCGCCCACGGGGTCGGGAACGTCCTCATCGCGCTCGCGATCGGGCCCGAGCTGCGGCGCCTGCTCGAACGCTACGGCCGACGGCTGCGCACGGAGGTCGTCTGGGCATGAAGCTCCTCGCAAGCCTGCTCGCTGCTTTCGTCCTCGCTGCCCCGGCGGCCGGCCCGGCTGAGTACGTGCTCTCGCGCCAGCAGCCGGACGGCGGCTTCGCCGAACCGGGCGGCTCGTCGGATCCGAGCCTGACCGCCTGGGCCGTGCTCGGGCTCGCCGCGGTCGATCGCGCCCCGCCCTCGGCGGCCCAGTACCTCGAGGACAAGCCGTATCCGGAGGCGATCGATCTGGCCCTGCGCATCCTCGCCCTGCGTGCAGTGGACAAGGACGTCGAGGCCCTCGCCGATCGGCTCGAGACCCTGCGCCGGCCGGACGGACGGATCGGCCCGCTCGTCAACTCGACCGCGTGGGGTGTCCTCGCTCTGCGGTCGGCCGGACGGCCCGCCGGCGCGAGCGTTCGCTTCCTCCTGCGGCAGCAGCGCCGGAGCGGCGGCTGGTCCTGGGCGCTGCGCGGCCCCGGCGACTCGAACGACACCGCGGCGGTGATGCAGGCCCTGCGCTCGGCGGGCGTGTCGCCGCGGGCGGCCGCACTCCGCCGCGGCATCGCCTACCTGCGCCGGCTTCAGCGCACGGACGGCGGCTTCCCGCTCGTCGCGGGTCGCGCCTCCGACGCGCAGTCGACCGCCTGGGCGATCCAGGCCCTCGTCGCCGCCGGGAGAGAGCCCGGGCGTGAAGCGTTCCGCTACCTCGCCCGCCTGCGCCGGCCGGACGGCAGCTACCGGTACTCCCGCCAGCGCGTCTCGACACCGGTCTGGGTGACCGCGCAGGTGCTGCCCGCTCTCGCGCGGGACCCGTTCCCCTAGGCCTCTAAACTCGCCTCCGATGGCCGGCCGCGTCACCGCTTCGCTCGTCGCGATCGGCAACGAGCTGCTCTCCGGCGACACGGTCAACACGAACGCGAGCTGGCTGGCCCAACAGCTGGAGGAGCTCGGCGTGGGGGTGACGCTGATGGCGGTCCTGCCCGACGACATCGACCGCATCGCTGAGTTCGTCCGCACGGAGGCCCCGCGCGCCGAGTTCATGATCGTCACCGGCGGTCTGGGCGGCACCCCGGATGACGTCACGCGCGAGGCGATCGCCGCCGCGTTCGAGGCGCCGCAGGCCGAGGTCGCCGACCTCGCCGACAGCCTCCGTTCGCGCTTCCGCAGCGATCCGGAGTACGCCGCACGCTGGGCGATGCTGCCCGCCGGCGCGCGGCCGCTCGAGAACCCGCTAGGCGGCGCGCCCGGCTTCGTGGTCGAGAACGTCTACGTCCTTCCGGGCCTGCCCGCCGAGATGAAGGCGATGTTCGAGACCGTCGTCGACGACTTCCGGGCCGAGCGGCCGATCTCCTCGTGGCGTCGCACCTACGAGACGACCGAGGCGCGGATCGTGGGCGTGCTCGAGGCGATGGGAGATCAGTATCCCGGCGTGCTCGTCGGCTCCTACCCGAGGTTCCACGAGCAGGGCGCGACCGTCGAGGTCGTCGTCAAGTCGAGCGACCCGGAAGCCCTGCAGGCCGCCGTGGCCTGGATCGAGCAGGCGCTGGACGAGGCGACCGGTTAGGAGGAGAAGACATGACCGAAGACGATTGCGTCTTCTGCGATCTGACCCAGTTCCGCGCCGCCGACGTCTGCATCGAGAACGCGTTCTGCCTCTACGCCTCGACGCGAGATCCCCGCGATCCGCCGGACGTGCTTCCAGGCTGTGGCGTCATCATCCCCATCGCGCATCGCCTGTCGCCCTTCGACTTCACGCCCGCGGAGTGGTCGGCGACGCAGGAGCTGCTCGTCAGGGCGAAGGCCGCACAGGACGAGCGGCTCGCGCCGGACGGCTACCTGCTCGTCTGGAACTGCTTCTCGGAGCCCGGGCAGGAGCCGCACCACGCGCACCTGCACGTCATCCCCCGCTTCGACGACGAGCCGCTTGCGGACCGAGGCGGACGGTCGGCCGTCAAGGTGCCCGAGAACCGCCGACCCGATCCTTTCCGCCGCGGAAGTGGGCGGGCACAGTCGTTCGGGCCGGCTCCTGGCTAGAGATCGGCCGGCTGCCCGTCGCGGCCGACGTAGCCGCCCTTCGCGCCGACGACGAGCATGACCAGATCCTCC
>JBKPFP010000415.1:0-3273 GCA_046744435.1 Actinomycetota bacterium
ACGCGCTGCTCGGGGCCAATGGAAGAGCGCCCGCGGGTGAGCTCCTCGTCGAGGGGGCGATCTTGCATCTGAAGGCCGACCTGGAGTGGCTCGAACTGATCGAGCAGCGACTTGCGCTGAAGGAGGACGTCTGATGGCACCAGTACTCGTGGCGAAGAATCTCGCGAAGACGTACGAAACCGGCGGCGCGAAGGTGCTCGGTCTTCGCGGAGTCGACATCTCGATCGAGCGCGGTGAGTTCGTCGCGATCATGGGGCCGAGCGGGTGCGGGAAGTCGACGCTGCTCAATCTGCTCGCCGGGCTCGATCGACCGACGGCGGGTGAGGTCTGGCTCGATGGCGAGCGGATCGATGGGTTGAGCGAGACCGATCTCGCGCGTCTGCGTCGTCGCAAGGTCGGCGTCGTGTTCCAGTTCTTCAACCTGGTGCCGACGCTGTCTGCGGTCGAGAACGTCGAGGTGCCGCTCCTCCTGGTCGGCCGCCGGCGCAGAGAGGCACGCCGGTCCGCGAACGAGCTGCTGACTGATCTCGGCATACCGGAAAAGCACGGAGCCGCTCCGGCCGAGCTGTCTGGCGGGCAGCAGCAGCGGGTCGCGCTCGCGCGCGCGCTCGCGAACGGGCCCGACGTCGTGCTCGCCGACGAGCCGACCGGCAACCTCGATTCGGCCGCGGCTCGCGACGTGCTCGGGCTCTTCCGCGAGGCGCGGTGGCGCGGGCAGACGCTTCTGCTTGTCACGCACGACGCGAGCGTCGCCTCGGCGGCGGACCGGGTGATCACGCTCCGCGACGGGCTGGTTGCCGACGAGACGGAGCTGGCTGCGGCTCGCCAGGTCGCCCCCTTGCTCGAGCTGCAGGGCCCGGAATGACGGCGTTGCTTCTCAGGCTGGCGTTCGCGGGCATTCGCTCGCGTCTGCTTGCGAGCGCGCTCACGATCGCGATCGCGGGGGCAGCGGCTGCGACCATCGTGCTGGCGCTGGAGGTGCGCTCGAGCGGGCGCGATCCCTGGCAGCAGACGTTCGATGCGGCCAACGGGGCCCACGTGCTCGCGTCCGTCCCTTCGCAGGCCGACGCGCGCGCGCTCGCGGAGCTACCCGGCGTTACCCAACGGGGCGCGCCGGTTCCTCTCGCGACGACCACCGTTGGGCCGAGTGGAAGTACCGAGCGCGTGGAGCTCGCCGGCCTGAGTGGCCGCACAGCCGTGAACAGGCCCGTGCTGACCGCCGGCTCGCCGCTGCGTGAGGGCGGGATCGTGCTCGAACGCAGCCTTGCGAAAGCACTCGGCATCGAGGTTGGTGCCACGTTGGCAGTCACGGGCAGTCGCGGCCCGATCGCCCTCTCGGTGCTTGGGACGGCGGTCGTGCCCAGCCAGCCGCGCTACCCCCGCCGCAACCCCGGCCTGGCCTGGGTCACCCCCGCCACGCTCGAACGCGTCGAACCCGATCGCAACCGCTGGCGCTGGACGGAGGCGCTTCGACTGGCGAATCCGTCCGCAGCTGCCGCCTTCACCAAGCGGGCGGCAGCAGGCTTCCCCGCGACAACCCTCTACTTCGAGACCTGGCAAGACCAGCGCGATTTCGCGCTGGACGATGCACAGCCGACGCAGCTCATCGCGACGACGTTCACGGTCCTGCTCCTGATCGTCGCCTTCGTCGTAGTCGGGATCCTCGTCGGCGCCCGCGCCAGTGCTCAACACCGTGAAATCGGGTTGCTGAAAGCGGCCGGCTTCACCCCGCGCCAGGTCGGAGCCGTCTTCGCCCTCGAGTCTGCCGCCCTTGGTTTCATCGCGGCGGCCCTCGGCTTCACGCTCGGCGTGCTGCTCGCACCGCGCCTTGCCGCACCCAGCGCCGAAACGCTCCTCGGGTCACCAACGATCGCGGCGAACCCCTGGCACATCCTCGTGGCGAGCTGTCTCGTCATTCCCGTACTCCTCGCCGGCACACTGACATCTACGCGCCGCAGCACCCGCTACACGGTCCTCGAAGCGATACGTGCCGGCAGCTCGTCTCCACCGAATTCACGCTTTGCGCGCGCCGTCACCCGATCCTTCCTGCCGTTGACGATCGGGCTCGGGCTCAAAGACCTGCTCGCACGAGGGCGCAGGGCGCTCCTCCTTTCAGCTGCGATCGCAGTGACCGGCGCTGTAGTGGTCGTCGCGCTCTCGCTCGAGGCGACGCTCGACGCGCAGCCCGCCGGTGAAGTCAGCGACGTTCCGGATGAGCTGCCGCTCCTCGTCTACACCCTCGATGCGGTGTTGTTGCTCATCACCGGCACCACGCTCGTCGCGGTCACCCTGCTCTCGGTCCGCGAACGCATCCGCGACTACGGCGTACTCAAGGCGATCGGCCTCACACCGGCGCAGATCAACTCCACCGTCGTCAGCGCCCACGCCGCGCTCGCAGTGGTTGCATCACTCCTCGCCATCCCGCTCGGCATCGGGCTCTACCTCGCCCTAGCCAAGGCCGCCAGCGGCACGACCGAGGATGCCGTCCTCGCACCGTGGTGGTCGCTCGCCCTGATTCCAATCGGAACCGTGCTCGTCGTCGGCGCCGCGACCAGCCTCCCGGCGCGGTTAGCCACACGAGTCCGCACCGCCGACGCGCTCCGTTACGAATGATGTTGGTTACGAATGACTCGAGCGAGGATACGGCGGCAGCCGCTGTTCGACCCGCACCCTCTCGGGGTCCGCGAGTCGCGACGCCGACCTCCGGCGCTCGTCGGCCTGGCGGCTGGCCGGGGCGAACGCGCTCCAGGCGAACCAGCGCCCGAAGGCGCGCTGGAGCGCCCTTGGGCCGCTCAGCGTCAGCTTGCGCGCCCGCATCGCGCCGCCCAGCTCGGCGCGCCCAAGGTAGACGCCGTAGAGGGTGGCGGTGTCGACCTTGACCTCGAGGTCGACGTCGAACCCGGGATGCTGGAGACAAACCGAGACCTCCGAGCGCTCGAGCACCATCCAGTAGCGCTTCGCCGGATCGCGAAAGTCGAACCGGATGACGGTGCGATCCGGGGGTAGTTGCTCGCGATCGACGTGTCGGGCCATCCAGACGATCAGGAGGTCGGGGTCGAGCTCCCCGGGGCGGGGATCCGTGAACGACCAGGTAACCCCCCACTCGCCAATCGCCTGCACGACCGCCTCCAGATCGCGGCCGGCGAGCGTCAGACGATACTCGAGCGTCCTGCCCTTAGGACCGGTGCGCCGCTCGATGATCTCGGCCCGCTCGAGCGAGCGCAGGCGGTCCGTGAGGACCGAGCGCGAGATCCCCGGCAGGCCACGCTGAAG
>JBKPFP010000358.1:0-1544 GCA_046744435.1 Actinomycetota bacterium
GATGGCTGGCTCTACCTCGTCACGCTCACCGGCACGACCGGCGCCCGCGACCACGTCTCGCCCGCGCTCGCCGGCCTCGCCGAGCGGGCGCGCGTGCTCACCGACGTCCCGCTGTACGCCGGCTTCGGGATCTCGACTCCGGAGCATGCGCGCGCGGCAGTCGAGTTGACCGACGGAATCGTGGTCGGCACCCGCGCCGTCCAGGTCGCCGAGGAAGGCCATGCGGCGCTCCGCGACTTCGTCCGTTCGCTTCGGTCCGCAATGAAAGAGCCCGCGAGGGCGTTGAGATAATCGAGGGACGATGAGGATCTTCTCCGGCATTCAGCCCACAGGGGCGAAGCACATCGGGAACTACAGCGGCGGCTTCCGTCAGTACGTGGCTACACAGGAACAGGGCGAGGCGTTCTTCTGCATCGTCGACCTGCACTCGATCACGGTCGAGTACGACCCCGCCGACCTCCGCGAGCGCACCCTCGATCTCGCGGCGATGTTGTTCGCCACGGGGCTCGACCCGGAACGCTCGACGGTCTTCGTCCAGAGCCACGTCAGCGCCCACGCCGAGGCGGCGTGGATGCTGGGCTCGGTCACGAGCTTCGGCGAGCTACGCCGGATGACCCAGTTCAAGGACAAGTCCGAGCAGCACGAGTTCGTCTCGGCTGGCCTGTTCACGTACCCGGTGCTGATGGCCGGCGACATCCTGCTCTACCAGACCGAGATCGTCCCGGTCGGCGACGATCAGCGCCAGCACATCGAGCTCGCCCGGAACATTGCCGAGCGCTTCAATTCACGCTTCGGCGACACGTTCACAATCCCGAAGGGCGTCTTCCCCGAGCAAGGGGCTCGGATCAAGAACCTCCAGGAGCCCGAGCGCGCGATGTCAACGACGGTCGGCGCCGAGCAGGGCGTGGTTCGACTGGTCGACGAGCCCGACGTAATCCGCAAGAAGTTCAAGACCGCCGTGACCGACTCGGGCCGGGAGGTGGTTCATGATCCCGCCGAGAAACCCGGGATCTCGAACCTGATCGAGATCATGTCGGTCGCGACCGGAGACTCAATCACGGAGATCGAGTCCCGCTACGACGGCGCGGGCTACGGGCGGTTCAAGGAGGACGTCGGCGAGGCGGTTGTCGCGCTGGTCGCGCCGATCCAGGAGCGGTATGGCGAGCTGCGCTCGGACGATGCAGAGCTCCAGCGCCTGCTCAGGATCGGCGCCGACAAGGCCCGCGAGGCTTCGGCCCCGACGCTGACGGCAATGTACGAGCGCATGGGCTTCGTCCGGCCCTGATTTCCGGCCTACGACCCGAAGCTGGCCGCTCGGGACGTGGCTTGGGGCCTGGCCCCTGGACGTGGCTCGCGCAGACGCGTCCCTGTGCACCGGCGCGCGTCTCCACCGGACCGCTACCCAGGACGGGACAGGGCTGCGACCTCTTGGTCGCGTAGCTCGCGCCATTCGCCGGGCTCGAGATCCCCGACCGTGAGTCCGGCATAGCGGCTTCGGTGCAACCGTCTCACCGGATGACCGACGGCCTCGAGCATCCGCCGCA
>JBKPFP010000379.1:0-1253 GCA_046744435.1 Actinomycetota bacterium
GGGAGCGGCGAGCTGCAGACGGTCACCGGCGCACAGCTGGTGAGCCCGCACCGCGCGGCGCGCGAGCATCCGTACCGCCTCGGCGTCGGCCTCGTCGGGCTCGAGGCGATGCTGCGGCTCTTCACCGAGCAGGAGGCGAACCCGCGGGCCTTCGAGGCGCTGACGCGCTTTCTCGAGGTGCTCGACGGCTGGGACGGCCAGGCGAAGCGGCCCGCGCTGGATGCGCTCGCGCTCTCGTTCCAGCTGAAGCTGCTCTGGCTCTCGGGGTACCTCCCGCACCTGACGAGCTGCGTGGAGTGCGGGGCGGAGGGCGCGCTAGTCGGCTACTCGCCGAGCGCCGGCGGGGCCGTCTGCGAGCGGTGCTCGGCCGGAGCGATGGCGCTCTCTGCCGCGGGGATCGCCGGGATCGAAGGGCTGCTCGGGGCGCCTCTTGCGGCCGCGTCCGTCACCGGGGTCGCCGCCCGCGAGGCGCTCGGCGTCGTCACAACGACGTACGAGTTCCACGGCGGCTTCCGACTCAAGACCCTGGCCTCTTAGAAGCTCTAACCGCTCGGCGGTAACAAATCCCGGACTCGGGATCAGCGGCTCGCTGAAGCGTCCGCCCGAATCGACGAACCCGTGCGAGTCAATCCCTCTAGTGTCCCCGTCGTGACGGAGACGGAGGAGCTGGGGCGGGGCGGGCGGCTGCGCAGCGGCCCTGCGGGCGAGCTCGTAGCGGCGGCCTATGCGGCCGAGAGTGCCTACGGCCCGCGTCTCGCTCGCGGGTTGTCGCTCGCAGATCTCGCGCACGCCGTCGCACTCATCGAGGGCGGCGACCTCGCGGGCGAGGACGCGAAGTCGCTCCTGCGGGGGCTGCTCGAGCTGCACGCGATCCCCGGTGACGAGTTCCCGTGGGACCCCTCGCTGGGCGACGCGTTCAACGCACGCGAGGCCGAGCTCGAGCGGCGCGTCGGACGGGCGGCCGCCGGCTGGCTGAGCGCCGGCCGTCCACGACGCGAGGCGTTTCGCGTCGCGCTTCGGTTGACGGCCCGTGCGGGCGCGCGGGAGCTGCATGACGCGCTCGTCGACCAGGCCACGGCACTCGTCCGGCACGCAGGCGCAACGCGCGCCGCGCTCGCGACCGACTACACGTACCTCCAGCCGGCACAGCCGACGACGGTCGGCCACCTCCTCCTGGCGTACGCCTACCCGGCGCTTCGCGACGGTGACCGGGCGCGCGCCTCGCACGCGGCTCTCGGGGCGAGCGTCGCGGG
>JBKPFP010000306.1:0-14349 GCA_046744435.1 Actinomycetota bacterium
ACGTTCAGGTCGTGCGCGATGAAGACGTAGGTGAGGCCGAAGTCACGCTGGAGGTCCTTGAGCAGGTTGAGGATCTGCGCCTGCACGGACACGTCGAGCGCCGACACCGGCTCGTCGCAGACGATGAGCTTCGGGTTGACCGCCAGGGCGCGGGCGACGCCGATGCGCTGGCGCTGGCCGCCGGAGAACTCGTGCGGGAAGCGGTTGTAGTGCTCCGGGTTGAGGCCGACGACCTCGAGCAGCTCCTGGACGCGGCGCTTGACCTCGGCCGCGGTGCCGAGCTTGTGCACCTCGAGGGCCTCGGCGACGATGAAGCCGACGCGCTTGCGGGGGTTCAGCGACGCGTACGGATCCTGGAAGATCATCATCATCTCCCGCCGGATCGGCCGCATCTTCACGCGGTTGTACCTCGTGATGTCGCGCCCGTCGAAGACGACCTTGCCGTCCGTTGGCTCGAGCAGCTTCATCACGCAGCGCGCCATCGTCGACTTGCCGCAACCCGACTCGCCGACGACGCCCAGCGTCTCGCCCCGCTTGACCGTGAAGCTGATGCCGTCGACGGCCTTGACGGCGCCGACCTGCCGCTGGAAGACGATGCCGCGGGTGACGGGGAAGTGCTTCTTCAGGTCCTCGACGACGAGGAGGTCGTCGCTCGAGGGCGTGAACCCGCTGGGCGCCGGTGCCGGCTGGGGCTGCGGCTCTGAGGAGGTCGTCGCCATCAGCCGGCCTCCGCCATGGTCTCTTGGAGCAGCTTGTCGGCCTCGCGGCGCTTCGTCTCCTCGTCGAGATGGCACGCCGCGAAGTGGTCGTCGATGCCGGGCACCGGCTCGAGCGGCGGATCCTCGGTGCGGCAGATGTTCATGACGTAGGGGCAACGCGGGTGGAAGCGGCAGCCGGCCGGCGGGGTCAGCAGCGAAGGCGGTTGCCCGGGGATCTGCACGAGCCGCTCGACGTCCGCGTCGAGCCTCGGCAGCGAGCCAAGCAGGCCCCACGTATAGGGCATCCGCGGCCGGTTGAAGATCTCCTCGACGGGCGCCTTCTCGACGACCTCCGCCGCGTACATGACGACGACGTCGTCCGCGGTCTCGGCGACCACGCCGAGGTCGTGCGTGATCATGATGATCGCGCTCCCGAACTCCTGCTGGAGCCGCTTCATCAGCTGGAGGATCTGCGCCTGCGTCGTCACGTCGAGCGCCGTGGTCGGCTCGTCCGCTATCAGCAGGTCCGGGTCGTTGACGAGGGCCATCGCGATCATCACGCGCTGGCGCATCCCGCCCGAGAACTGGTGCGGATAGTCGTCGATCCGCCGCTCGGCGCGTGGGATGCCGACCGCCTTCAGGAGCTCGAGCGCCCGGCTCCTCGCCGCCTTCTTCGTCACGTCCCGGTGGAGCAGGATCGCCTCGACGAGCTGCCTCCCCACGGTGTGCACGGGGTTCAGCGACGTCATCGGGTCCTGGAAGATCATCGCCATGTCGTTGCCGCGGATGTCGCGCAGGCGCCGCTGGCTCATCTTCAGCAGGTCGTCGCCCTTGAAGAGCGCCTGTCCACTCGTGATCGCGGAGCGCTTCGGATTGAGGCCCATGATCGTCAGGCAGGTGACGCTCTTGCCGGAGCCGGACTCGCCGACGATGCCGAGTGTCTTGCCCTTCTCGACGGTGAAGTTGACGCCGTCGACGGCCTTGACGATCCCGTCGTCGGTCCGGAAGTAAGTATGGAGGTCCTGAACCTCGAGGAGAGCCAATTGCGCCTTCCCTACTCCAGTCTGATTCTAGGGTCGATCCAGGCGTAGAGGATGTCTACGACGAGATTGAACACGATGATCGCCAACGTGCCGAAGACGACCACGCCCTGCACGATCGGGAGGTCGTACTGGTCGATCGCGACCACGGCTGTTCGTCCCAGCCCCGGCAGCGTGTAGACCGCCTCCGTGAAGATCGCGCCGCCGAGCGCGATGCCGATGTCCATGCCGAGCATCGTCACGACCGGCAGCAGCGCGTTGCGCAGGATGTGGGAGCGCATGACGCGGGACTCCGGGGCGCCCTTCGCCCGTGCCGTCCGCACGAAGTCCTCGTTCATCGTCTCGAGCACGTTCGCGCGCACCATGCGCACGTAGAGGGCGGCGAAGAGGATCGCGAACGTCGCCCAGGGCAGGATCATGTGCCACGCCCAGTCGACGATGCCGCCGCAGCCAAGCCCCTCTGGCGGATTGAAAGCGTCGCAGTACCCGGTGATCGGCGTCCAGCCGAGCTTGGCGCCGAAGAAGTACGAGAAGATCAGGCCGATCCACACCGGGTGCGCCGAGACTCCGACGAGGACGAAGACCATCGCGGCCCTGTCTAAGAGTGAGCGTGGGCGCAGCGCCGAGAAGATCCCGATCGACAGACCGATGAACAGCCAGAGCACGGCCCCTCCGAAGACCAGCGAGGCCGTGACCGGCGCCGCCTTGCCGATGATCTCGTTCACGGACTGCTCGGTGATGTACGACTTGCCGAGATCCCTGTCGATGACGAGGCGCTGGAGGAACTTGCCGTACTGGACGATGATCGGCTTGTCGAGAGCGAGCTCCTCACGCGCCTGAGCCAGACAGTCGGGACGCGCGCGCTCGCCGCCACAGATCACGCGCTCCGGGTTCGCGGGCGCGAGGAAGAAGATGACGTAGGTGACGAGCGTCACCGCGATGAAGAGGAAGACCGCCCAGAGGAGGCGCCGGATCAGAAAGCGAAGCATGGTGTCATCTTCCTCCCGTGAATCGTGGGACGCAAATCCTTAGCTCAGCGGGGCCGCCTGAAAAAGCAACGAGGCGCGGGCTTGCGCCGGCGCCTCGTCGATTCGAAGAGCGTACGTAATACGCCTCCTACTTTCCTACCTCAGCGCGATGACGTTGTACGGGTACTCCTCGTAGATGTTCTGGTACACGAGGCTCCGCGTGTCAACGCGGTTGCTGAAGAAGAACTGGTTCGTCGGCTGGGTCCATGCAGCCCACGGAGCCTGCTGCGTGACCAGGTCGTTCTCCAGCGCCATGTACGCCTTCATGCGGGGAGCACCGATCAGCTTCGCCGAGCGCTCCATCCGCTTGTTGAAGGTCGCGTTGTTGAAGTAGGCCAGGTTGTTGTTGTTCTCCTCCTGGATGTTGCCACCGTAGAGGAGGACGTTGATGAAGTCGTACGGATCCGGGTAGTCCTGGCACCAACCACCCGTGGTGAACGCGTGCGGTGAGTTGCGCTTGCCGGCAGCGTCATAGATCGCGAAGCCGCGGAAGCCCTGAGGCTCGATCGAGATGCCGATCTGCGACAGGTAGCTCCGCACGAGCTCCATGCGCTGCGGGCCCGGAGCAGCGAGGCCGTAGTAGTAGACGCCCCTACCGCTGCGGGTGTTGCCCTGTGCAAGCTGCCGCGCCCGGCTCAGGTTCTGAGTCGCCGGATAACCCTTGGCGCCCAACTCCTTGTAGCCGGGGAAGCCGCGAGGCAGGTACTGGTCGGTCTGCCGGCCGGCGTACGCACCGGACAGGTCGACCATCGCGTTCCGGTTGATGACGTAGTTGACGGCCCTGCGCAGGCCCGGGTTGCCAGAGAAGAGGGCGTTGTTCGAGTTCATCGCGATGTAGCTGACGCAGTTGGACGTCGCGACGCGGAACCGGCCCCTCGTGGTGCCGAACTGCCGGCCGAGCTCGGCAGGCGCAGTCGGCGGGATGTCGTAGGTGTAGTCGGCCTGGTTCGCACGAACCTCCTGGTAGCTCGCCTCGAGGTTCACTGCAGTGCGGATGTTGATGGCCGACAGGTTCGCCGGGCGCCTCTTGTAGCTGCGGGCGACGCCCCTGGCGTAGAACGGGTTCTTCCTCAGGGTCACGAGGCGGTTCGGCTCCCGCGCGGCCACGTAGTACGGACCGGCCGACGCGAGGTTGTTGCCGCTCACGTTGATGACCTTGTCGGTCTTCGACAGGTTCGTGGGCATCGCCTGGAAGAACGGCATCGTGATCTTGGCGAGGAAGGTGGCGTCCGGCTTCGTCAGCGTGACGATCAGCTTGTTGCCGCGGACGCGGACGCCGCGCATCGTGGCGGCCTTGCCGTCACGAACGTCCTGCGCGCCGACGACGTTCGTTCCGTTCGGGTCGGAAATGAACTGGAACGCCGGCGACTGGAGGTCCTTGAAGGCGGCTCGGTTGATCGCATAGGCGTAGTTCGCCGCGGTCACTCGCTGACCGTTGCTGAACCGGAAGCCTGGGCGAATCGTGAAGGTGTACACCCTGCCGCCACCCGACACCCTGTAGCTGGTCGCGCCCTCCGGAATGAGGCGTCCGCCGCGCGGGGCCGCCGCATCCGGATAGTTGAGCAGCTTCAAAGCGGTCGAGTACTGGATGTGCCACGTCGTCGTCCCGTACGCGATCGACGGATCGATGTCGTCGATGTCGGTGACGGGAAGGTTGACCCTCAGCGTGCCGCCCTTCTTGATGCCGCTCTTGGACGGACTGCTGCTCGCGGGACCCGCGAGGCTTGCTGCGACGAGGAGGCTCGCTCCGACCGCCAGCATGGCGACGGAGAACCACGTTCGTCTCTGCACTATCGCACTCCTTTCATCACTTGAACCGGCCCGTACACCGGCTCGGGGGTGCGAGGCGCTCCCCCTAATCGACTAAGACGCCCTGTGGGTCCGATTGTTAGTAAACGGTTGAAAGCGCTCTGTACCGCTTACTTAAGCGCCAGAACGTTGTACGGAGGCGTCTCGTAGATCGGCTGATAGAGGAAGCTCCGCTGGTCGACGCGGTCGCTGAAGAAGAACTGGTTCGTGGGCTGGCCCCAGGCCGCCCACGGGGCGGCTTTCGTGACGAGGTCGTGCTCGATCGACTCGTACGCGCGCACGCGCGCGAGACCGTAGAGGCGGGCGGCCCTAGAGGCGGGCGGCCCGCTGGAGCCGGCGGTTGAAGACTGGGTCGTCGAAGCGGGACGTGTCGAAGGACACGTTGAGCGTCGCCGGATCCGGATACGGGTGGCACCAGCCGTCCGTCATGAATGCATGCGGCGAGTTCCGCTTTCCAGCCGCGTCGCAGATGGCG
Source organism: Actinomycetota bacterium (assembly GCA_046744435.1). Classification (GTDB taxonomy): domain Bacteria; phylum Actinomycetota; class Thermoleophilia; order Gaiellales; family Gaiellaceae; genus VAXT01. The sequence goes on from JBKPFP010000306.1 coordinate 5,051, forward strand.
ATCTCGCCTACGTGGACCGCGTTCACGGCCCCTCGGTTAGGACGTCAGTGCGAGCTGCGCGGGTCGAACGCGTCCCGAAGGCCGTCGCCGAGCAGGTTGAACGCGAGGGTCGTCAGCAGCACCGCGAGGCCCGGCCAGAGCATCAGTGTCGGCCGCACGGTGTAGAACTCGACCGAGTCGGCGAGCATGTTCCCCCAGCTCGCTGTCGGCGACTTGATGCCTAGGCCGAGGAAGGAGAGCCCCGCTTCGACAAGCACGAACTGGGCGACGATCAGCGTCGAGTAGACGATCATCGGCGCGACGAGGTGCGGCAGGACGTGCGAGCGGATGATGCGCGAGTCGCCGGCGCCGACCATCCGCGCCGCCTCGATGTACTCCTTCTCGCGGATCGAGAGCACCTGGGCCCGCATGATCCTCGCGGGGTAGAACCAGCCGAAGACGCTCAAGACCAGCACGAGCGTTACCACCCCGGGCGCGAAGAGCCCGCCGAAAGTGATCGCGTCGAGGCGCGGCCCCACGGTCGCGGCGAGCGCGATGATGAAGAGCAGCGACGGGAAGGCCATCGTGATCTCGGTCAGCCGCGAGATGATCGTGTCGACGAACCCGCGGTAGTAGCCCGCGGAGGCGCCGAGTAAGACGCCGATGGTCATTACGAACAGCGTCGAGAAGACCGCGACCTCCAGCGACACCTTGGCGCCGTTCAGGATCCGCAGCAGCTCGTCCCGCCCGAGCCGGTCGCTCGCGCCCAGAACGAGCGTCGTCTTCTCCTGCGTGATCGGATCGGTGACCTTGAGCCAGAGATCCGCGTTCGGGTTCAGGTCAGGATCGATCGCCGGCGTGCCGACGAAGATGTGATTCGGGCCGTGGCCGAGGATGTTCTCGGCGATCCTCGAGCCGATGAAGGCGGCGAAGATGAGCAGGATGATGAAGACGAGGCTGGCGATCGCCACCTTGTCGCGGCGGAAGCGCCGCCACACCTGCTCCCAGTAGCCGCGAGCGCGGATCGCCTCGGTCTCACCGAGCTCCGGTCCCGACTCGGCCGCGACAGCGGCGCCCAGGCCTGCGCCGGAGCCGAGGACGTCGGAGGATTTCTCTCGAGTCGCCACGCGCTTGGGGAAAGCATAAACGGCTGAGAGCCGCAATCACTCAGACCGCGAACAGCCGCCGTTTGTTAGTAGCCGGTGAACGCGCGCGCTAAGCGGTCAGCGCGTCGGCGCCGGCGACGACCTCCAGGATCTCCTGCGTGATCTCGGCCTGGCGGGCGCGGTTCATCTGCAACGTGAGGTAGTCGATCAGCTCGCCGGCGTTCTTCGAGGCGTTCCGCATCGCGGTCATGCGTGCGCCCTGCTCCGAGGCCGCGGACTCGAGCAGCGCGCGGTAGAGCTCGGTCTCGACGTAGACGGGCAGCAGCCGCTCGAGGATCTGCTCGGGCTCAGGCTCGTAGATGAAGTCCCCGAGCAGCGCCTGGGCGCGCTCGTCGTCACCGCTCTCGAGCACCTGCTCCGGGATCGGGAGGACTTCCTGACGCACCACACGCTGCGTGAGCGCCGATTCGAAGTGGTTGTAGATGACGAAGACCTGGTCGACCTCCTGCTCCGCGTAGAGCTCCTCAAGCTTGTGCGAGATCGCCTGGGCGTCGTGGTAGCGCGGGCTGTCGCTGAAGCCGGTCCATGCCTGCGCGATGTCGTAACGGCGGAAGCGCAGGGTCGACGCGCCCTTCTTGCCCGCGACGAGCCAGCGGACCTCGGTGCCCTGGCCGCGGAGCTCCCGCTCGAGGAGAAATGCGTCGCGGAGGATCTGGGCATTGAACGCGCCGGCCAGGCCGCGGTCGCCGGTGAGCGGCACGATCGCCGCGCGCCGGATCTCCCGGCGCTGGAGGAGCGGTAGCCCGCGCACGGACGCGCTCGCCCGGGCAGTGCCGGCCATCAGCTCCAGCATCCGCTCCGCGTAGGGTCGCATCGCCTCGATGCGCGCCTGGGCGCGTCGCAGCTTCGCCGCGGCGACCAGCTCCATCGCGCGCGTGATCTTGCGCGTGTTCCGGACCGAGCGGATCCGGCGCTTGATGTCCTGGACGGAGGCCACTGCTTCTTAGGGCACCGCTTGCGGTGCCGTATCCAGGACGCGCGAGCTTGCTCGCGCGTCCGTCTGAACTGACCAATCGACACCGCTGACCTCACGCTGCGGCTCCGGCCCCCACGTCCTCTTCGACGTGGAAGCGCTGCTTGAAGCTCTCGATCTCCTTGTTCAGCTTCTCCTCGAGCTCGTCGGGGAGGTCGCCGGAGGTGCGGATCTGCTCGTAGATCGAGCCCTCGGTCCGCAGGTGCTCGCGCAGCTCGTCCTGGAAGCGAGGCACCTCGGCGACCGGGATGTCGTCGAGGAAGCCGTGGATGCCGACGTAGATCGCGACGACCTGCTCCTCCATCGGCCACGGCTGGTACTGGGGCTGGTTCAGCGTCGCCACCATGCGCTCGCCGCGGGCGAGCGTCCTCTGCGTCTCGGGGTCGAGCTCGGAGCCAAACTGGGCGAAGGCCTCCAGCTCCCGGTACTGGGCGAGCTCGAGCCGCAGCCGGCCGGCGACCTTCTTCATCGCCTTCGTCTGCGCGGTCGCGCCCACCCGGGACACGGAGCGGCCGACGTCGATCGCCGGGCGCACGCCCGAGTAGAAGAGGTCGGCCTCGAGGAAGATCTGGCCGTCGGTGATCGAGATCACGTTCGTCGGGATGTACGCAGCGATGTCGCCGGCCTGGGTCTCGATGACGGGCAGCGCCGTCGCGGAGCCGCCGCCCCGCTCGTCGGACAGCTTGCAGGCGCGCTCGAGCAGCCTCGAATGCAGGTAGAAGACGTCGCCCGGGAACGCTTCGCGACCCGGCGGGCGCCGGAGCAGCAACGACATCTGCCGGTACGCGTCGGCGTGCTTCGAGAGATCGTCGTACATGCAGCACGCGTGGTCGCCCTTGAACATGAAGTACTCGGCCATGGCCGCCCCCGCGTAGGGAGCCATCCACTTGATCGGCGCCGCCTCGGACGCGGGCGCGGTGATGATGATCGTGTAGTCCATCGCGCCGGCCTCCTGGAGCCGCTCGAAGACCTGGGCGACCGTCGAGGCCTTCTGGCCGATCGCGACGTAGATGCAGATCATGTCCTGGCCGCGCTGGTTGAGGATCGTGTCGACGAGGATCGCCGTCTTGCCGGTCGTGCGGTCGCCGATGATCAGCTCGCGCTGGCCGCGGCCGACGTTGGTCATCGAGTCGATCGCCTTGATGCCGGTCTGGAGCGGCTCCTTCACCGGCTGCCGGTCGATGACGCCCGGGGCCTTGAACTCGAGCGGGCGCGTCTCGTCGGTCTCGATAGGCGGGCCGCCGTCGAGCGGCTGGCCGAGCGGATTGACGATGCGCCCGATGAGCGCCTCGCCGACGGGGATGCTCGCCACGCGGCCTGTGCGCCGCACGGGCTCGCCCTCCTTCACGTGCTCCCACTCGCCGAAGAGCGCGACGCCGACGTTGTCCTCCTCGAGGTTGAACGCGAGGCCGGAGACGCCGTGCTCGAACTCGAGCATCTCTGACGCGACGGCGCTCTCGAGCCCGTAGACGCGGGCGATGCCGTCGCCGACCTGGAGGACGGTGCCGACCTCCGCCAGGTCGGTCTCGACGTCGTACAGCTCGATCTGCTTCCGCAGGATCGAGGTGATCTCTTCAGGGCGTAACTTCAAGGTCGCTCCTTAGGTTCGGGTGACGAGTTCGCGGCGCAGTCGCTCGAGGCGGCCGCGGACGCTCGAGTCCACGCGCAACGAGCCGGCCGTCAGGACGATGCCGCCGATCAGCTTCGGGTCGACGGAGCGCGTCGCCTCGACGGTGCGCCCCGAGGCCCGCTCGATCTGCTGGAGAATCTCGCCGGCATCCTCGTCCGAGAGCTCGAACGCGGTCGTCAGCTCGACGTTCAGCACCCGCTGCTCGGCGGCGTAGAGCGCCTGGAAGTCGCGCGCGATCTCCTCGATCTGCGCTGCGCGGCCCTTCTCGGTGACGACGCGGAGGAAGTTGCGGAGGATCTCGTCGGCCTCGCCGAGTACGGCGCCGAGCGCTTCGGCCTTCGTCTGCGGGTCGAGCTGCGGGTTGCGGAGGAGCGCATTGAGCTCGGGCACCTCGTGCAGGGCCGTCACGAACTCGTCGAGCTGCTCGCGGACGATCTCGAGCTTGCCCTCGTCGACGGCGGCCTCGAAGAGCGCCGTCGCGTAGGTGCGGGAGACCACAGGCACGCTACGCGTCAAAGTTTGATTGAGATGCCATGCGAAGTCGGTGCATCAGCTCGGCCGCCTACCGCCGCTCCTCGAGGACGGAGAAGTCGAGCTCGCCGATTGCCTCTTCGATGAGCCGCTTCTGGTCGTCCGCGTTGAGGACCTTGCCGGTCACCTTCTCGGTCGCGATCACGGTCAGGTCGGCGACCTCGCCCCGGATCTGCTCGAGCGCGCGGGCCGTCTCGGCGCTGATCTGCTTCGTCGTCTCCTCGAGCCGCCGCTGACGGTCCGCCTCGAGCTCGTCGCGCAACCGCGTGCGCTGAGCCTCCCCGTCGCGCCTCGCCCCGGCGAGGATCTCCTCGGCGTCGCCGCGGGCCTTCGCCATCAGCTGGCGGTGCTCCTCGAGCATCCGCCGAGCCTCGTCCCGGGCCCGGTCGGCTTCGCCGAGCGCCTCGCGGATCCGCTTGCGCCGCTCGTCGACGATGCGCTGGATCGGGCCGAACGCGTAGCGCTTCAGGACGAAGAACGTGATCGCAAAGCAGACGATCGTCCAGATCATCAGCCCCGGGGTGACCTGGATCAGAGGGTTCGCTGCGAGCATCAGACGAGGACGAACGCGAGGATCGACCCGAGGAGCCCGTAGAAGACGACCGCCTCGGTGAGCGCGAACCCGAGCCACTGGATGCCCGTGAGCTCTCCGCGCAGCTCGGGCTGGCGGGCGACGGACTGGATCATCGACCCGAAGATGTTCCCGATGCCGATGCCGGCGCCGAGGGAGCCGAGCCCGACGCCGAGCGCGAGGCCGATCGCCTTGCCGGCGTCGGCCACGTCTCCGGTCGTTTGTGCAAGGACGATGTCGATCACGTTCTCCTCCTTAGTGCTCGGGCTCGATCGCCGAGCCGATGTAGATGGCGGACAGGGTCGCGAAGATAAACGCCTGGATGCCGACGACGATGACGACCTCGAAGAGATAGAAGAGCGTCGCGGGAACGATGACGAGTACGAGGGCCAGTGACTCGAAGATGAAGATCAGGCCGAGGAACGTGAGGATCAGGATGTGCCCCGCGAGCATGTTCGCGAAGAGACGAACGCTCAGCGAGATCAGCCGCATGAACTGACCGAGCACCTCGAGCGGCACGATCAGCACGAGCAACCCCTTCGGCGCGTCGGGGATCCAGCTCTTGAAGTAGCGCACTGCCCCGTTCCAGCGGATGCCCTCGACATGCGTGAAGACGAACGTCAGCAACGCCAGCGCGAGAGTCACCGACAGCGAGGACGTAGCGGCGTAGATGCCCCAGACCGGTATGCCGTGATAGGTCTCGCCGGTCAGCGGTAACGGGATGAAGCCGAGCAGGTTGACGACGAAGATGAAGAGCAGAAGCGAGGCGACGTAGGGAAACCAGCGCCCGATCGCCTTCGTGGGCAAGCCCTGCTCCGCGATCTGCGTCTGCGCAAGCTCGTAGATCTGCTCGCCGATCGTCTGCCGCGTATCGGGCTCGACGCCCAGCCGCACTCGCATCAGGAGGATCCCGAGCGCAATCGTGACGAGCGAGCCGAGCATCAGATAGACGACTGCCTTGTTGATCGAGAGGTCGAGCGGGCCGAGGTGAATCGGCACCCAGTCGTGGAGCTCGAACTCGTGCGTCGGGTCGAACTCTCCGCGCGCGAAAGCACTCGCCGGCGCGAGCAGGGCGAAGGCGAAAGTGGCGAGCAGGAAGAGGGGGCGTCTCATACGGGCGGGCTCCCGAAGTACACGACGAGCGAGAGGGCGAGCTCCGCGGTGTACGCGAGGGCGTACGTGAGCGCAGCCGCGAGCCCGACCCAGGGGTCGGACGCGGCGACGACGAGGATCACGACCCCGACCGCGATCGACCTCAGCATCATCCCGATCCCGCTCAGCCCGGAGGCAGCGAGGTTGTCCTTCGCGCCGAGGTGGTTCAACAGGACGCCGAATACCTGGCCGGCCACCCACAGCGTCGCCGCCAGCAGCCAGCCGTTCAGCCGCCAGCCGGCAACGAGGAACACGGGCAGCGCAAGTGCGATCACGGCGCTCCCCGCGATGATCGAGAGGCGCAGGCTCGGCATCGGCCGCGGGGTCGTGAAGCTGCCGGCGCTCATTCGAAGTACCCCCGGTAGCGGCGATAGACCACGTACACCCCGGCGGGAATCCCCAACGCCGCACCGCCGAGCGCGCCGATCGCGGCCGAGCCCGACGCCCAGCCGACGAGCGCGCCTGCGCCGACTCCCGCGACTGTGGTGCCTACGAGCAATGCTCCCGCCCCTGCGGGCTGGAACTGCGAGGGGCGCGCGGGCTCCATTCGCCGCGAGCATACCAGAGCTTGTGACAGCGGAAAGCCGCATGGTTTCGCGGAAAGTGCGGGAGCTTGTACGCTCTTTGAGAATGCATGTCGAGCTGCTTGGCTCGGGGCCGCGACTCGTTTTCGTGCACGGCTCGGGCGGGAACGCGGGCTGGCCGGCGCAGCGGCCGTTGGCCGAGCACTACACGCTCGTCATGCCGACCCGAACCGGGTACCCGCCGAATCCGCCTCTCCCGCACATCGACTTCGAGACGCAGGCCGCGGAGCTGGTCGAGCTGCTTCGCTCCGGCGACCATCTGGTCGGGCACTCCTACGGCGGCGTCATCTCGCTGCTCGCGGCCGCTTCGGCGGATCTGGCGTCCCTGGCGGTGCTCGAGCCGCCGGCGTTCGGCGTCGCGAAGGGACACCCCGCGGTCGACGAGCTGGTCTCCGAGCTGAGACCGCTCTGGCCCGCACAGCTCGAGCCCGAGGCGTTCCTTCGCGCGTTCGTCGACCGGATCGGCGCGGGGCCGTACACCGCTCCCTCGCCGCTTCCATCAGACATCGAGGCTTCGGTACGGGCGCTCATGGTCGAGCGTGCTCCGTGGGAGGCGGTCATCCCGCTCGAAACGCTCGGAGCCGCGACCTACCCGAAGCTCGTCATCTCCGGTGCGCACAGCCGCGCCTTTGAGGCGATCTGCGACGTGCTCGAGGCTCGGCTCGGTGCCGAGCGCGTCGTGCTCTCGGGCGCCGGCCACTCGATCCCGCGCGCGCCGGGCTTCAACGACGTGCTCGTCGACTTCGTCAGCCGCGCGTAGCGCCGTGCTCGAGCAGGAGGTCGCGGAGGCGCTCGTCTCCGTGCTGGTCCGCGGCCATCAGCGCCGTGTAGTCGTCCTGCTGGCGGGCGTTCGGGTCGGCGCCGTGCTCGAGCAGGAGCCGCGCGAGCTCGTAGCGCGACTCGGGGTCAGGCGTAGCGGCTGCGCTGTGGAGCGGCATGACCTTCATCTCGTTCCGCGAGGCCGAATTGACCTCCGCGCCGCGCTCGACGAGCAGCCGGGCGGCCTCGACATGCCCGAAGAAGCTCGCCAGCCCGAGCGGCTGGAAGCCGTCCTCGGCCCACACGTTCGCCAGCGAGGGGTCGTGGTCGAGCAGCTCGCGCAGGCGCTCGGCCCTCCCCGCCGCCGCGGCCTCGAACACGTCCAGCTCGGGCTGAGATGCCAGCAGCTCCTCTGCTCGGGCCGTGTCGCCTCTGTAGATCGCCTGGAGCAGCTCTGACATCGTGTCCTCCTCCCGTGATATTATTTAGTTAGGCTAACTAAATGAGAGAGCGACTGTCAAGTCCCGCGCTCGACGCCGCGGATCGCTTCCATTCCGCCGCGATCCACGCCTTGCGCTTCGTGGCGCGCGAAGACCCGGCCAGCGGGCTCAGCGCCGCACGGCTCTCCGCCCTCTCGGTGCTCGTCTTCGGCGGGCCGAAGACGCTCGGCGAGCTTGCCGCAGCCGAGCAGGTGCGGCCGCCGACGATGACCGGCATCGTGCGGGCGCTCGAGGAAGCCGGCTTCGTGCGGCGCGACGCGGACGACCGCGACGGCCGCGTCGTCCGCGTGCACGCGACCGCGAAGGGCAAGCGCGTGCTCGAGCGCGCGCGGGAGCGCCGGATCGCCAGGCTCGCGGAGCGCCTCGCCGGCCTCACGGATCGGGAGCTGGAGCGCGTTCGGGAAGCGTCCGAGCTGGTCGACGCCGCACTGAGGCCTACCCCGGTGTCAGACACCGGGACGGGCAACGCTGACCAGACGGAGCTCCAAGCCGGTGTCTGACACCGGCTTCGCAGTCAGGCCGTCTTCCGCTGAGCTTGCGCCGCCTCCTCGCGGCGGCGGATCCGCGGGTTCATGAGCTTCACGATCTCGAGCAGGTAGACGATGTAGATCGAGGCGCCGACCGCGACGAACGCGATCAGCCCGTCGACGAGCGCGTTGGAGAGATCGAGGTCGCCGTGCGGCCGCGGCGGAAGGAAGCGGGTCGCGAGCGCCGCAGCCGCGAGCGTCCCGCACCACGCGTACATGTAGGCGGCGGCGCGCCGCTGCGAGAAGCCGATGTTCACGAAGCGGTGGTGGAGGTGCGTACGGTCGGCCGCGTAGAGCGGGCGCCGGTACTTCAGCCGCTTGGCGATGACGAAGGCCGTGTCGATGATCGGCACCGCCAGCACGAGCAACGGGAAGAAGAGAGCCACGGTCGCGGCCGTCTTCAGCAGCCCCTGGATGGACAGGGTCGCGAGCGTGAACCCGAGCAGGAGCGCGCCGGAGTCACCCATGAAAATTCGCGCCGGATAGAAGTTGTGGCGCAGGAAGCCGAAGCAGGCGCCGGCAACGATCGCCGAGAGGATCGCGGCCTCGGGCTTACCGAGCGAGAGGGCGATGATCGCGAACGTCGAGCCGGCGATCGCGCAGATCCCGGCGGCGAGCCCGTCCATCCCGTCGAGGAAGTTGACCATGTTCATGATCGCGATGATCCAGACGAAGGTCGCCGGCACACCGACCCAGTCGGGCAGGTCGTGCACGCCGAGGACGGGGAACGTGAAGCGGTCGATCTGGACGCCGAAGCCGATCGCGATCGCGGCCGCCGCGCCCTGGCCGCCGAGCTTCCCCCACCAGGGGAGCCCGCGGAAGTCGTCGATTACGCCGAGGGTCGTGGCGACGGCGCCGCCGAGCAGGATGCCGCGGTACGGGCCGTCGAGCGCGAGGAAGGCGAGGGCTGGGACGAAGATCCCGAGA
>JBKPFP010000223.1:0-2719 GCA_046744435.1 Actinomycetota bacterium
ATTCCGATCTCGAACGTGATGCTCGTCTGCCCGACGTGCAACCGGCCCACGCGCGTCGGCGTCGTCGTCAAGGACGTCCACGGCGAGCCCCGCGGCGTCCGGGTCTGCCGCCGCGAAGACTGCCGCCAGGAGATCGACAAGTAAATGGCCCAGAACGGCTACACGCCCCGCCTGAAGGAGCTCTACGAGGACGAGCTGCGCGCGCGCCTGAAGGACGAGCTCGGCTTCTCGTCGATCATGCGCGTCCCGCGCATCTCGAAGGTGACCCTGAACATGGGCGTCGGCGAGGCGAAGACCGAGGCGAAGGCGCTCGACAGCGCCGTCGAGGAGCTGACGACGATCGCCGGCCAGCGCGCGCACGTGCGCAAGGCTCGGAAGTCGATCGCGGGCTTCAAGATCCGCGAGGGCATGCCGATCGGGGCGCGGGTCACGCTCCGCGGCGACCGCATGTGGGAGTTCCTCGACCGGCTCGTGTCGATCGCGCTGCCGCGCATCCGCGATTTCCGCGGCCTCGCGCCCGAGTCGTTCGACGGCCGCGGCAACTTCTCGCTCGGAATCCGCGAGCAGATCATCTTCCCGGAGATCAACTACGACGACGTCGCGACCATCCGCGGCCTCGACGTCGCCATCACGACGACCGCAGAGACGGATGACGAGGGCCTCGCGCTCCTGCGCGGGATCGGCATGCCGTTCGCAGAGAGAGGGGCGCTCCAGCGTGGCTAAGAAGTCCTTAATCGCGAAGGCGAAGCGCGAGCCGCGGTTCAGCGTGCGCAAGTACACGCGCTGCAACCGGTGCGGTCGCCCGCGTGCCGTCTATCGCAAGTTCGGCCTCTGCCGGATCTGCCTGCGCGACCTCGCGCACGAAGGCGTGATCCCCGGCATGACCAAGAGCTCGTGGTAGGAGGAAAGATGAAGTTCCGTTCTCATCTGGCATCCAAATCATCCTTGGACGCGTAGCGTGCATACGGACCCGATCGCAGACATGCTCACCCGGATCCGCAACGCCAACAAGGCGATGCACGAGACGACCGAGATGCCGACCTCGCGCATGAAGGAGGAGATCGCCCGCCTCCTCAAGGACGAGGGCTACATCAAGGACTTCCGGATCGTCACGTCCGAAGAGCACAACCGCGCGCTCAGGGAAGAGGACAAGAAGCACCGGCGGTCGTATGACACGCTCGTCATCGAGCTCAAGTTCGGCCGCAACCGCGAGCGGATCCTCACCGACCTGAAGCGCGTCTCCAAGCCGGGGCGCCGCGTGTACGCTCGCAAAGACCGGCTGCCGCGGGTGCTCGGCGGGATGGGCACGGCGATCCTCTCCACCTCGGGCGGCCTGGTCACGAGCAAGACGGCGGAAGAGGAAGGAATCGGCGGCGAAGTCGTGTGCTTCGTCTGGTGAGGCAATGAGTCGAATCGGAAAGCAGCCAATCGAGATCCCGGACGCGGTCAACGTCGCGGTCGATCCGGGCCGCGTCACCGTGAACGGCCCGCTCGGCGAGCTGACGCAGGCCGTGCCCGTGCGGATGAAGATCGAGAAAGTCGACGGCACGCTCGTCGTCTCGCGCCCGACCGAGCGCGGCGAGGACCGCGCCCTCCATGGGCTGACCCGCTCGCTCGTCGCGAACATGGTCGAGGGCGTCACCAACGGCTTCCAGAAGCGGCTCGAGATCCAGGGCGTCGGCTATCGCGCCGCGCTGCGCGGGACCGCGCTCGAGCTGAACGTCGGCTTCTCGCACCCGGTCGTCGTCGATGCGCCGCCCGGCATCACCTTCGAGGTGCCGGCGCCGAACGAGATCCTCGTCAAGGGCATCGACAAGCAGCAGGTCGGCGAGATCGCCGCCGAGGTGCGCGACGTCCGCCCGCCCGAGCCGTACAAGGGCAAGGGCATCCGCTACGAAGGCGAGTACGTGCGGCGCAAAGTTGGTAAGCGAGCATGACGATCACACATCAGACATCCGTCGTAGCCGGGGGAACCTCCCGGTTCCCCCAGACCCCCTCCACCGGTCCGCTTTCGCGGACAGGCGGCTTCACCGCCGGTAAGCGCGCCTGATGCCAGCGACGCTCGTCCAGCACAAGCTCCGCCGGCGGCGCCACCAGCGCGTCCGCAAGAAGATCGCCGGCACTTCCGAGCGCCCGCGCCTGGTCGTCTTCCGCTCGAACCGCGGGATCGCGGCGCAGCTCGTCGACGACCTCGAGGGCAAGACGCTCGCCGCCGCGAGCTGGCTGCAGATCGGGAAGTCGTTCAAGGGCGACAAGAAGGCCCAGGCGGCCGAGGTGGGCAAGCTGCTCGCCGACGCGGCGAAGAAGGCCGAGATCGAGGTTGTCGTCTTCGATCGCGGCGGCTACCTCTATCACGGGCGCGTCAAGGCGCTCGCCGACGCAGCACGTGAAGGAGGCCTGAAGTTTTGAGCACTACCCCTGTTGAACGTGAGGTCATGGCCCGTGAGCGCGAGCGGGAGCTCAAGGAGCGGGTCGTCGAGATCAACCGCGTGGCCAAGGTGGTCAAGGGCGGCCGTCGCTTCTCGTTCACCGCGCTGGTCGTGGTCGGCGACGAGGTCGATCGCGTCGGGCTCGGCTACGGCAAGGCACGCGAGGTGCCGCTCGCGATCTCGAAGGCCGTCGACGATGCGAAGAAGAACCTCTTCCAGGTGCCGAAGCACGGCACGACGATCACGCACGAGATCCTCGGGCGCTTCGGCGCCGCACGGGTGCTGCTGCG
>JBKPFP010000210.1:0-7652 GCA_046744435.1 Actinomycetota bacterium
GCTCGTTAGGGTAGGCCCTTCGTCTGAACCCGAACCTACGAGCTCAAGGGAGGCAGATGCTACGCGCTTTGTTCTACGGGGCCATCGGAGCCCTCGCCGCCTACTTCTTCGATCCCGACAGCGGCCGCCGGAGGCGTGCTCTCGCCCGCGACCGCGTGCCGGCCTTTCTCCGCCAGGGTCAGCGCAAGGCCGAGCAGATGGGTCGCGCAGCCTCCTCGGAGGCATCAGGAGCCGCGCAGAAGGTCGAGCACCTCAAGGAGGAGGAGAAGCCCCAGCCGGACGACGTCACCCTCGCGCGCAAGGTCGAGACCGAGATCTTCCGTGAAGCGGATGTCCCCAAGGGTCAGATCAACGTCAACGCCGAGAACGGCGTCGTCGTGCTTCGCGGCGAGGTCGGGAAGCCGGAGCTGATTCGCGACCTCGAGGAGAAGACGCGCAAGGTGCACGGCGTGCGCGAGGTCGAGAACCTGCTCCAGACGCCGAAGACGCCCGCGCGCGCGAAGAGGTCCTAGTCTCGAACGCCGCGCCGCAACAGCGGCAGCCCGTACCAGAACCAGGCGTAGAACCCCGCCGTCAGGCCGGTGATGATGGCGGCTGACGTCGTGTCGAAGAGCAAGTCGGTGACGACGAAGACCGTCGACGCGATCGCGACGGCGAGAAAGAACGTCCCCGAGATCGCCAGCAGGTTCGAGACCTTGAGCAGGTGCTCCTTGTCGTGCTGCCGCCAGGTGAGCCGGTGGTACGCGGAGGGCGCGATCAGGAGCGCAGTGGCCGCCGCGGTGCAGAGGAAGGTGAAGAAGTAGGCGTCCTTCTGCAGGTCGCTGACGTCCTGGAAGCGCTGAGTGAAGGGCACACCTAGCAGGAAGGCGAAGAGCACCTGGACGCCCGGGAGGGCGACGCGGAGCTCGTTCAGCAGCTCGATCAGCTCGCGGTCGAGCTGCTCCTCCTTGCTCTCGTCGTCCGGCACACGGACATCATCCCGGGTCTTGCCGTTGCGGGCCGCACCGGCTACTGTGTCCGTTCGCGCCGACGCCGAAAGGAGGCTGACATGACTGAGATTGCCCTTTCCGCAGCGCGGCGCGCACCGAGCTAGCTTGGTTTCAGGTACGCCGGAGCCAGACTGAAGTCTGGCACCGGATTGCCTGAAGAGGAGCCAGACTGAAGTCTGGCACGGATTGCCTGAAGAGCTTCCTCTGGATCCGCGCCGACCCGCGGTCCTGATCTCTGCTGACTCGAGGAGGTTCTCGCTTTGCTCGAACGAACGAGCTCCAGAGAGCTGGAGAAGCTCGGCTGGAGCACATATTTCGAGGCCGCGTTCGGCGACTTTGCCGGCGACGGCTTCGTGCCAGGACGCGTCGCGGTCCAGCACCGCGGCGCCTACGTCGTCTGGACCGAGGCTGGTGAGCTCTGGGCCGAGCTCGCCGGGCGGCTTCGCCAGGACGGCGACTACGGAGGCGACCTGCCGATCTCCGGCGACTGGGTCGTGCTCCGTCCGTACCCGGAAGGCTCCGGCGGAACGATCCACGCCGTCCTGCCCCGGCGGACCGCGTTCTCCAGGAAGGAGCCGTTCAAGGCCGTCCGCGAGCAGGTGCTCGCGGCGAACGTCGACACCGTCTTCGTAGTCACCGGCCTCGACGGCGACTTCAACCTGCGCCGGCTCGAGCGCTACCTCGCCACGGCGTGGGAGAGCGGCGCCGAGCCGGCGATCGTGCTCTCGAAGGCGGATCTCAGCCCCGACGTCGAGCACGCCGTCGCCCAGGTCGAGGGCGTCGCCATCGGGGTGCCCATCCACCCGGTCAGCGCGGTCACGGGCGAAGGCCTCGATGAGCTGCGCACGTACTTCGCGGGCAATCGCACGGTCGCCCTGCTCGGCTCGTCGGGCGTCGGCAAGTCGACGCTCATCAACAGCCTGCTCGGCGAGGAGGTGCTCGCCACCGCCGAGTTGCGTAGAGACGGCCGCGGCCGGCACACGACCACGACCCGCGAGCTCGTGCCGCTACCGGGCGGCGGGCTCGTCCTCGACACCCCGGGCATGCGCGAGCTCCAGCTCTGGGACGCGGGCGAGGGCCTCGGCACGACCTTCGGCGACGTCGAGGCGCTCTTCGAGCGCTGCCGCTTCCGCGACTGCAGCCATCAGCGCGAGCCGGGCTGCGCCGTCAAGCGCGCGCTGGCGGACGGCACGCTCGATCACGACCGCTGGCGCAGCTACCAGAAGCTGCAGCGCGAGCTCCGTGCGCTCGAGCTGAAACAGGACCGAAGTGCTCGCGCCGAGGAGGGCAGGAAGCGCCGGCGGCAGGCCCGCGCACGGCGTCATCCCAAGCGCTGGTGAGGAAGGCGCTTTGTCCTCGACGAGGGACGGTTTAGCCTAAGCGGGTTCCTTTTCCACGACAGAGAGCAGGCCACATGCGCTTCGAGTCAGCAGTCACCGCGATCTCCTGGATCCCGTCGGAGGCCGTCGAAGGCCTCCCGAAGATCCCGTTCTCGATGGGTGTCACCCACTACGACGACCCGCCGCCCGACCAGATCGAGGACCTGGACTCGATGCGCGAGGCCGACCTCTTCCGCGAGGCGAACGAGCTCCGCGCGTACGTGGAGGTCGAGGACGGCAAGGTCGTCGACGCCGGGCACCTGGGCCGTGGGCACCTCGGCGTCACGCGCATGAAGGTCGGCCCGCGCGGGGTGAGCGTCGCCGCGGTCGCCATGCCGACGCTCCAGTCCGAGCCCGAGATCGGCGACGGCTGGGCGCGCTTCACGCAGACCGCCGGCGGCCGGACCGGGATGCCCGCACCGCGGCACGTCCATGGCAAGCCGTTCTTCCAGATCAGCTCGGCGATCGCGTGGACGACGTTGACCCTGACCATTCACGCGGACGGCTCGTCCGAGCACGAGCTCGACGGCGCGAGCCCGTTCCCGCGCCATTGGATCTACGACCGGGACGGGAAGCTGGTCGAGAAGTCGGGCCTGATCGACTTCAAGGAGTGGTACCGCAAGGCGTTCGGCGGCAACACACCGTGGGGCGAAGAGGATTCGGACGCGTTCGTCACGCAGTGCGAGACAGCCCTTGAGCGCGAGCTCTCGCGCTCGATCATGCGCGAGGGCGCGTCCTCGAAGCCGAGGCGGATCGACGTGGACGACACGCTCGTCGAGCAGGGCGCGGACGGGAACGAGCTCTACCTGCTCCTGGACGGCGTCCTCTCCGCCGAGGTCGACGGCGAGACCCTCGCCGAGCTCGGCCCCGGCGCGATCATCGGCGAGCGCGCGATCCTCGAGGGCGGCAGGCGCACGGCGACGCTCCGGGCGGTCACGCCCTGCAAGGTCGTCGCTGTCACGGCCGACCAGATCGAGCCGTCGGCGCTCGAGGAGCTGGCCGCCGGCCGCCGACGGGAGGGCTAGAGCTGGCGGGTGCGGAGGCGTTCCGCGCGTCGGCGGACGCCTACGACCGCTTCGTCGGCCGCTACAGCCCCGCCCTCGCGGCGGGCCTGATCGAGCTTGCGGGGGTCGTGCCCGGGATGCGCGCGCTCGACGTCGGTTGCGGGCCGGGCGCCCTCCTGAGCGCGCTCGCCGAGCGGCTCGGCGCGGAGAACGTGGCCGGCGCCGACCCCTCCGAGCCTTTCGTGGAGGCCTGCCGCGCGCGTATTCCGCAGGCCGAAGTCGTGGTCGCAAGCGCCGAGGCGCTCCCGTTTCCCGACGGGGCGTTCGACGTGACGCTCTCACAGCTGGTCGTGAACTTCATGGCCGACGCCGAGGCGGGCGTCCGCGAGATGGCGCGCGTGACTCGCGAGGGCGGCACGGTCGTCTCGGCCGTCTGGGACTACGGCGGCGAGATGATGCTCCTCCGCGCGTTCTGGGCTGCGGCCCGTGAGGTCGACGAGGACGGAGCCGCCGCCGACGAGGCAGAGGTGATGCAGTGGTGCGGAGAGGGCGACCTCGCCGAGCTGTGGGAGCGGGTGGGTCTGGCCGACGTCCGCTTCGGCGCGCTCACCGTTCGCGCCGCCTATGACGGCTTCGAGGATCTCTGGTGGCCGCTGCCGACCGGAGTCGGCCCGGCCGGCGCCTACACGAAGTCGCTCGACGACGAGCGGCGCGCGGCGCTCCACGACGCGCTTCGCCGCCGGCTCGGCGTCGGCGACGAGCCCTTCGAGCTCACCGCGCGGGCCTGGGCGGCGGTAGGTACTGTGCCCTGACGGTGCTAGGGCTTGGCCGCTCGGATCGCGCTCAGAACGTGGTCGACCCGGCCCTCGCGCAGCGCGTCGGCAAGCCTCCCTTCCCCGCGCAGGCCGGAGCGGGCGTTGAGGAGCGCATAGAGCCGGTTTTCCGAGAGGCCGACCTCGCGCGCCGTGCGGACGATCCGTGGGACGATCGGCAGCGGCCGCCAGTCCTCGTCGAACTGCCAGACCGGGTAGTAGTACTCGTGCGCGCCCTCCGGGCGGTGTGCGATCAGCTCGCCCGCGCGCCGCGTCGCTTCGATCTGGCGCGGCTCGACGCCGAGCCGCACGGCCAGCCACGAAGCCGAGAGCGAGTCCGGTGGAGCCGTGACGACCATGCGGCGGTGGAGCCTACCGGGGTATGACCGACGTGCGTGAGCTACTGCGCCGGGAGCTCGCGCCGGGGGAGTACGAGGCGATCCGCGAGCTCTGGAAGCGCCACTCGATCGCCGAGGACGAGCGTGACATCGAAGGCCTCCTCTCCACGCTCACCGAGGACTGCGTCTACGAGCTCCCGCAGGGCGGCCACGTCTGGCGGGGCCATGAGGGCGCCGCCCGCTTCTACGGCGAGCTGCTGACCGCATTCCCGGACATCCACTTCCAGCTGACGGACATCGTCATCGGCCCGCAGGGCGTCTGCGAGGAGGCGCGAGTGACCGGGACGCACGAGTCCGACTGGCGCGACTACCCGGCGACGGGCGAGCGCGTCGAGTTCAACGTCGTCATCTTCTTCCCCTGGGACCCGGTCGCGAGGCTCTTCCGCGGCGAGAAGGTCTACGTCGACTTCCCTCAGACGCGCGTGCGCAGCGCCATCACGCCGTCGACGTAGAACTTCGTGTCGGCGAAGAGGCCCTTCGTGCGGACGGAGGTCGGCCCCTGCACGTACCCGGCTAGCGCCAGCCGCACGTCCCGGTTGAACTCCCGCAGCATCTGCCGCAGGAAGAGAACGCCGACGCGAATGTTGCCGTCGGTCGTGTGCGGGATCCGCCGTCCCAAGAGATAGCGCTCGACGTAGTTCCACGTCACCGGCGTGACCTGCATCACGCCCTGGGCCCCCTTGGACGACGTGAGGTGGTTGGCATAGCCGGACTCCCACCAGGCGACTGCGCGCACGAGACGCGACTCGACGCCGTACCGCTTCGCCCAGTAGTCAAGCGCGGCGCGCACGTTGAACGGCTGCTGGCGAATGGCCACCCGGACGACGAGGTTGCCCGCCGACCGCGGGATCCGCAGCCGGATGCCCGTGAAGAGCGTGCCGCGGGGATTGAGCCGATTCGCGCGGGCGATCGTGTTCACGCTCAGGCGGTACCGCGAGGAGATGGCCGTCAGCGTCTCACCGGGCCGAACGCGGTGCACCGTCGAGCGAACCCCCGAGCGAGCCCGCAGGACGCGCACGTTCGGGCCGCGCCAGGCGCACGAGCGCACGGCGCAGATCTCCTTGGCCGTGCTCGCGCCCACGACGCCGTCCGCCGTCAGGTGCTCCTTGCGCTGGAAGCGCTTCAGAATCAGCTGGGTTCGTGGCCCGAAGTGCCCGTCGACCCGACCGACCCGGTAGCCGCTCCGGCGCAATAGGAACTGGAGGACGGCGACGTCGTAGCCGATCGCCCCGCGGCGGAGGATACGCCGGCCGTAGAGGGGCTTGCCGAGCCGGCCGAGAGCGCGCCGCGTGCTCGGCCCGGCAACTCCGTCGACCGCCAGCCCGCGGCGTCGCTGGAAGGCCCGGATCGCCGCTTTCGTCCTCGGCCCCTGGACGCCGTCGATCGCTCCGTGGTACATGCCGTGGGCGCGCAGTGCCACTTGCAGTCCCGCGATCTGCGGGTTCGCGGCGGTCGCGGAGTCTGCGAGGAAGAGCGCCGCCCAGACGGCGAGGGAGAGAGCGAGGAGGCGGGGCACGGGCCGCATGATTGGCGGACCACGGCCGAATTCCTGCTAGAGGTTTGGGACCGTCGCAGAAGACTCAGCAAGGAGGCCGACGGGTTTACCCAGGGTTCCGATCCAAAGGCTCCCCCCGCCGGCCCCCCGGCGCGTAGCTTGCCGCATCTCGGCGACCGGTGTCCACTCTTTTCAAACCTGCTCGTTGAGAGTTGACAGATATAGATCGATTGTCTACCGTCGAAGACGTTCCGATCCAGAGAGGGAGGTCGGGAAGAACCCCGCGTTGCGGCAGGCGGTTCCCATCGTCCAGAAGCCTCCCCTACCCCAGGTGCCTGGCGGCGGGCACGACCTGACAGACGCTTCCCGCCCCCTCTCAGATCGGAGACTCGGCGGGGAGGACGCCGAGCGTGGTGAGCTCGTCGATCGGCTCCTGCGCGCTGCAGCTGCCGAAGCCGACGAAGAGCTCGCGACGGACGTGTGCGATCTCCTCGGCGCCTGCGGTGCGGTCCCGCCAGCCGAACTCGCCTGCGGTCAGCGAGAACGCTTCCCGGTCCTCCTCCTCGAGCGCATCCTGCTCGTCGCCGAAGACCGCGGCCGCGAGGAGGTTGAGGAAACCGTGCTCGTCGCCGGTGCGCACCGCGTGGTGTAGCCCGGCGGTGGCCTTGAAGGGCACGCCGGTCCGCCGGCAGAACCAGATGAGCTCGGCAAGGGCGCCCGGGCGCGGGACGCTCTGGCCTCCACAGCGCACCTTCGCCCGGAAGCCGAGCGTGGCGAGCTGGTCGATGCGGAAGACGTCGTCGCCGGGCGGCAGCTCGACGTAGACCTCCGGCGCCGCGTCCACGAGCACCTCGGGATCGACGCCCGGCGGCGCCTCGACCGCCTCGATCCTCGGGTCAGGCGGGGGCAGGCCGGCGGCATCGAGCACGACGGATAGCCGAAGCGGCTCGCGGGCTAGCTGCGGGAGCTTCGATGACGGCACGACGAAGCGGTTGACGAGCCAGCCGAACTCGCCGGCGCGCACGCGCCGGTCCTCCGCGAGCGCCTCGTCCAGCGGGAGGCTCGCGGGCGGAAACAGCGGCGCGTGGTCGATCAGCTGCGCGAGGAGCGCGCGGCGCGCATCGGTCGTCGTCTCGGGCGCGGCCACCGCGACGGAGCCTACCGCGGGAATCCTTCAGCGCCCCGTGCCCGGGGTGCCGATAGAGGGAGGAATGGACTCGGCGCAGTTCCCCTGGCGACCGCTCGGCGCCCTGTTGGTCGAGAATGGCCTCCTTTACGGAGGGCGAGCTCGAGCAGGCGCTGGCCGAGCAACGCCGGACCGGCCGCATCCTCGGCGAGACCCTCGTCGGCCGGGGCTACGTCGACGGCCTCGCCCTCGCGCGGGCGCTAGCTGACCAGCACGGCGTCCAGCTGCGCCCCAGGGGCGGCGACGAGCCGGCCTGGACGGCGGCCCCCTTCCGAGTCCGCGCCGAAGTCCCGGCAGACGTGGCGTCCCCTCGGCAAGCTGCTCGTCGAGAGCGGCTTCGTCAACGAGGGCGAGCTCGAGCGCGCGCTCGAGGACCAGCTGCAGCGGCC
>JBKPFP010000248.1:0-5510 GCA_046744435.1 Actinomycetota bacterium
GAGGAGGTCCTCCGCGAGAACGGGCTGACGCGCTTCCATCGTAAGGCGATCATCGTCACCGGAGTCGCCTGGACGTTCGTGGCGATGGAGATCCTGCTCGTCGGCTTCGTGCAGCCGATCTTCGCCGCGCTCTGGGACCTCAACGGGCGCATGCAAGGGCTGGTCAACAGCGCCGCGCTCGCGGGGGCGCTCGTCGGCAGCCTCGTGCTCGGCCGCCTGTCCGACCGGATCGGACGTCGGGCGATCTTTCAGTACGCGATCCTCTGGTACGCGGTCTTCACGGCGCTGACCGCGCTCTCGTGGGGCCCGTGGTCGGTGATGACCTTCCGCTTCCTCGCCGGCCTCGGCCTGGGCGGCCTACTCGTCGTCGACCCCTCGATGCTGGCCGAGTACCTGCCGCCGCAGCGGCGAGGGCGCCTGCTCGTCTTCCTCGACTTCTGGTGGCCCGTCGGCCTGCTCCTGGCGACCGGCCTTTCGTACGTCTTCCTCGGCCCGACCTTCGACCGTTTCGGCGACTGGAGCTGGCGGTATCTCTTCCTGGCCGCCGCGTTCCCCGCCTTCCTCGCCTTTCTCGTTCGCAGGACGCTCCCCGAGAGCCCGTACTTCCTCGCCCGGCGTGGGCGCTCCCACGAGGCTGCCGAGGTGCTGACCGAGATCACCGGCCGGCCCGTGGCCGAGGCCGAGTTCGCGGCGCCGCCCGAGACTCGTTCTTCGGTCCGCGAGTTCCTGGGCAGCCGCCTGAGGGTGCGGGCGGTCTCGACCGCGCTCGTCTGGATCGCGCTCAACGTGTCGTATTACGGCCTCTTTCTCTGGCTGCCGTTCGTGCTCCAGGCGGAGAAGAGCTTCACGATCGACGTCTACCTGCTGCTCACCCTCAGCGCGCTTTCGCAGTTCCCCGGCTACGTGGCGGCGATCTGGCTCGTCGAGCGAGTCGGGCGCAAGCCCACGCTGGCCGCATTCCTGCTGCTCGGCGGGCTCTCCGCCTACGCGTTCGCGGTCGCAGACTCGGAGGCCGTCTACGTCACGGCCCTGTTCTTCGTCGGCTTCTTCAACCTCGGGGCGTGGGGGGCCGTCTACCCGTACACGGCCGAGCTGTTCCCGACGCGGCTCCGCTCGAGCGCGTTCGGGCTGATGGAGGGAGTCGGGAAGGCGGCTGCGATCGCCGGCCCGTACATCTTCGGGAACCTGAAGGACGCGACCGGCAGCACGACCTGGTCGCTGACGTTCGTCGCGATCGTCATGGCCGCCGGCGGGATCGTCGCCGGAGTCTTCGGCAGCGAGACGCGCGGCGAGAAGCTGGCCTGACGCCTCGGTAGCTCGCGGCTCGAGGTGTCCTTCCGGGACACGTCCGGTGCCTGGCACCGGACATGTCTCTCCAACGAGTGGTCGTGCGCCCGGCTGGATCGACGCAAAGCGAGGCCGGAACTCGGATTTCGCCTAGAGAACGGTTGTGCCGCGGTCGGCTGCGGGACATGTCCGGCGCCTGACACCGGACATGGCTCCTAGCCGCCTGCGATCGCTGCGACGACCCGGACTTCCTCGCCGCCGCCGAGCTCGGTGTCGAGCCCGCTCCGAGTGCGCACGTCCTGACCGTCGACGTAGACGTTCACGAGCGGGCGCAGCTCGTCGTGCTCGTCGAAGAGGAGGTTCCGGATCGGCAGCGCCCGCAGCGCGGCGCCGACCGACGGCGCATTCACCTCGAACCGGTTCTGCCCACCCGCCTCCGTCGCGAGGAGCGAAGGCAGCAGGACGGTCACTGCCACTCGGCGACTTCGACCGAGAGCACGGCCGGCAGGTGGCGCGCCGCCTCGATCCACTCGTCGCCCTCGTTGGGAGAGACGAAGATCGAGCCGCTCTTCGTGCCGAAGTAGATGCCGACTGGGTCGAGCCGATCGGACGCCATTCCCTCGCGCAGCACTTCGACCCACGCGCGTTCGGGCAGCCCGTTCGACACGAGCTCCCAGTTGCTGCCGCGATCCTCGGTGCGGTAGACGCCGAGCCGGCCGCCCGTTGTGACGCGGTTTCCGCCGCCGACGTTTTCGGCGTTCGCCTCGTCCTCGGGGATGACGAAGGCCATGTCCGGCTTGCGGTGATGGATTGCGAGCGGGAACCCGAAGCCGCTCGGCAGGCCGTTGCCTTCGAGGCGCTCCCAGCTCTCTCCCTTGTCGTCCGACCGGTACACCCCGCAGTGGTTCTGCTGCCACAAACGCTGGGGTTGGGCCGGATGAACGAGCATCTTGTGCACGCACTGGCCGACCTCGGGGAACGGATCGTCGGGCATGAAGTCGGCCGCCGTGCCCTTGTTCGCCGGCGTCCAGGACTCGCCGCCGTCCTCGCTGCGGAAGACGCCGGCGGCCGAAATACCCACGTACATCGTCTTCTCGTTCCCCGGCTCGAACTGGATCGAATGCGTGCACATCCCTCCGGCGCCCGGCTGCCACTGCTCGCGCGTCGGGTCGTCGAGGAGGCTCTGGACGATCTGCCAGTTCTCGCCCTGGTCGTCAGAGCGGAAGAGCACTCCCGGCGCAGCGCCGAGCCAAAGCGTTCCGTCCGGGCCGGGCTCGACGTGCCAGCTCTTCTCGAGCTTCAGGTCGCCGTCCTCCGGGAGCGCGAGGCCTTCGCCGCGCTCCCACGTCTTCCCGTCGTCGCTCGATCGCTGCACGGTGGCGCCGTAGACGAAGTTGTTCGCCGCCGCATACAGCGTCCCGTCGTGCCGGATAGCGTGGAACACCTCCCAACCCGGGAGCAGCTGCTCTCCGACCTCCCATGTGCGGCGGTCTTCGTCGCCGTGGAGCACGAACAGGCCTTTGCGCGTACCAACCAGGACGGCCAGCGACATGGGGGCTAGCCTAACCACGATGAAGGAGTGCCAGTGGCGAAACTGAGCGACAACGAAGCGCAGCTCTTCCTCGACAAGAACTTCGGCGCGGTCGCGACGCTCCGCGAGGACGGGAGTCCGCTCGTGACGCCCGTCTGGGTCGACTTCGACGGCGAGAACGTCGTCTTCAACACCGCTGCGCCGAGGGCGAAGTGGAAGCACCTCAAGCGCGACCCGCGCGTCGCCGTCGAGGTCTACGCGCAGGACGATCCGTACAAGTACGTGACCGTGTCCGGCACCGCCGAGGTCGTAGAGGACGAGGAGGAGGCCAACCGGCACATCGACAAGATGTCCGCGAAGTACCGCGGCATTCCGAAGTACCAGGGACACAAGCCCGGCGAGCGGCGCGTGATCGTCCGCGTCAAGCCGGAACGGGTCTTCTCGAAGGACGTCGGTTGAAGGTCGCGATCTGCGAGGTCGGCCCTCGCGACGGCCTCCAGAACGAACGAGACGTCCTGCCGCCCGAGACGCGTGCCGAGCTCGTCGACCGGCTTGCGGCCGCCGGCCTGCCGACCGTCGAGGCAGTCAGCTTCGTGAGCGCCGAGCGCGTGCCGCAGATGGCCAATGCGGAAGAGGTGGTCGAGCGGCTCGAGCGTCGCGACGGCACCGTCTACGCGGGGCTCGCATTGAACGAGCAGGGCTACGACCGGCTGCGCGCGGCCGGTCTCGACGAGGTTCGCTTCGCAGTCGCCGCCACGGAGAGCTTCAGCAGGCGAAACGCGAACGCCTCGATCGACGAGGCGGTCGGCGCAGCTGAGAAGGTCATCGAGCGCGCGCACGAGGACGGCGTCCGCTCGACCGCGACCATCAGCGTCGCGTTCGGCTGCCCGTTCGAGGGCCGCGTCGACCCTGGGGCTGTGCTCGCGATCGCCGAACGGCTGTCCGGGGCCGCCGAGGTCGTGCTGGCAGACACGATCGGAGTCGCGACGCCCAAGCAGGTGCGATCGCTCGTGGAGGAAGTCGAGCCGCCGGTCGGCTTCCACGGGCACAACACGCGCAACACCGGCTACGCGAACGCGTACGCCGCGTTGGAGGCCGGCGCCACGACCCTCGACTCCTCGATCGGCGGCCTCGGCGGCTGCCCGTTCGCCCCGCGCGCGACCGGCAACATCGCGACCGAGGACCTCGTCTACATGCTCGAGGGCGACGGCATCGAGACCGGGGTCGACCTCGACGCCCTGATCGCGATCTCGGAGTGGCTCGAGGGCATCCTCGGCCGGCCGCTCGAGGGCCAGCTCTACCGGGCCGGTCGGTTCAAAGCGTAGAGCCCGACCCGCGCGAACTTCAGCTCGACCTCGCGCTCGTAGCTCATCCCCAGCTTCTCGGCGACTCGCTTCGACGCCTCGTTGCCGCCCTGGATGAGCGCGATCAGCCGCTCCTCGCCGAGCTCGGCCTGCGCGTAGTCACGGACGGCCGTGGCAGCCTCGGTCGCATAGCCGTGGCCCCAGTGGGGCCGGCCGAGCAGGTAGCCGATCTCGGTCTCGGTCGGCTTGTCGGTTTCCGCTCTCGCCACCGGCTTCCAGGGGTCGGTCTCCCAGTTGAGGACTCCGCAGCGGCCGAGCACGACACCGTCCTCCCTCCGCTCGACGGCGAACTGCCCGATGCCGTCGAGCTCGAAGATCTCTCTGAAGCGAGCGATCCGCTCCGCGACCTCCTCGCGTGTGAATGTCTTGCCGCCCATGTAGCGCATCACTTCGGGATCGGCCTGGTACGGGGCGAGCGCGTCGAGGTCTGCAGCCGAGAGCGGGCGCAGGACGAGCCGCTCGGTCTCGAGTCGGACGAGTTGGTCAGGCAGCAGTTTGGACCCGTGAAGCGACGCTGAAGACGGTGAAGAAGCACTCGAGCGTCTCCGGGTCGCCGGCGGCGAGGCGTACGCGCCGCTTGCTGAGCGCCGCTCGCGGTGCGAGGTCGCCCGAGGCGAGCGCGAAGAACGTCTCCATGTCCATCTCGGCGTCGAGGTCGGCATCGTCGGTCGCCCCGACCTCCGCGCGCATGCAGCCTCGGTCGACGCGAACCGTGAAGACGTCGTCGCCGATCCGCAGAACGTAGGTCGCCGTGAGCCCCGTCGCCGCGGACACGTCGAACAGCGCTGGAAACGCGTTGACGCCCCACTCGGGATAGAGCTCGTCATCGGGCGCCGGTGGGCCCAGCGAGCGGGCGCCCCACCGCGCCATCGCGTAGATGACCTCCTCGAGCTCGGCGCCGTACTCGGTGAGCTCGTAGACGGTCGAGGCCGCGGGCGGAGGAAGCTTGCGCCTGCGCACGACACCCGCGCTCTCGAGATCGCGCAGCCGGGCCGCGAGGATGTTCGTTCCGATCCCGGGCAGGCCCTCGATCAGGTCGGTGTAGCGCTTGGGGCCGTGCAATAGCTCGCGCACGACGAGTAGCGCCCAGCGCTCACCGACGAGTCCGAGCGCGTGGGCCACAGGGCAGTACTGGTCGAAGCGCTTCGCCATTTCGTGCGTAGTGTAGCGCACTACTTCGGATTGAGAAGGGAATACTTGCAAAACGCAAGTAGTTCATGTAGTTTCAGAAGCTAGTGACTGCTAACGGCGAAAGGACCTAGACCGTGATCGCTTCAGCTAGACGCAAGTGGTTCGGGCTCGCGCTGCTCTTGCTGGTGCAGTTCATG
>JBKPFP010000221.1:0-1814 GCA_046744435.1 Actinomycetota bacterium
GTCCGCTGGGCGCAGAAGAGCTCGATCTGGCCGGACACGTTCGGCCTCGCCTGCTGCGCGATGGAGATGATCGCGATCGTCTCGTCGCGCTACGACATCGCGCGCTTCGGCGCCGAGGTGTTCCGCTCGTCGCCGCGCCAGGCCGATCTGCTGATCGTGTCCGGGCGCGTGGCCCACAAGATGGCCGCGCCGATTCGCCAGATCTACGACCAGATGCTCGAGCCGAAGTGGGTGATCGCGATGGGCGCGTGCGCGAGCTCGGGCGGGATGTTCAACAACTACGCGATCCTGCAGGGCGTCGACAAGATCATGCCCGTCGACGTGCACGTCCCCGGCTGCCCGCCGCGCCCGGAGGCGCTCGTCGAAGGCATCGTGCGGCTACAGGAGAAGATCAAGGCCGGCGTCCCGCCCGCCTACGAGATCCGCGGAGTAGCCAGCTGAGCCCGTACGAAGGCGTGCCGGGCCTCGTCGAGCGCACAGAGGCGTACGGCGAGACGACGCTGATCATCGACCCAGCCAGACTGGTCGAGGCCTGTATCCACCTCCGCGACGAGGAGGGCTTCGACTTCCTGTCCGACGTCACGCCGACCGACTACCTCGGCTGGGGCGAGAGCGGCATCGCCGGCTACTACGGCACCGCCTCCGGGCGCAATCTGAACGACCCTGCCGCGCAGGGACTGCCCAGCGCCCCGCGGCCGAAGCGGGCACGTTTCGCCGTCAACTACCACCTGCTTGCACTGCGGCCCGGAGCGCCGCGCGTCCGCGTGCAGGTCTGGGTCGAGGACGCCGAGCCGGTGCAGTCCGTCGTCTCGGTCTGGCCCACCGCCGACTGGCACGAGCGCGAGGCGTGGGACCTCATGGGTATCCCGTTCGAGGGCCACCCGAACCTGAGCCGGATCATCATGGAGGACGACTGGGAGGGGCACCCGCTGCGCAAGGACTATCCGATCGGCGGCGAGCCCGTCCGCTTCTCGGGGGAGGAGTAAGTGGCCACCGTCGAGCGGAAGATCTACGAGGGGACGCGGATTCCCTCGCCGATCCCGACCGTCCTGCAGGTGCCGCACGCGCTCCGCGAGACGGGCGACGTGCTGGAGATCAACTTCGGCCCGAACCACCCGTCAACCCACGGCGTGCTGCGGCTCATCCTCGAGCTCTCGGGCGAGAAGGTCGTCGGGCTGCGTGCGGTCGTCGGCTACCTGCACACGGGCTTCGAGAAGAACATGGAGCAGAAGACGTGGTGGAAGGCGATCCCCTACGCGCCGCGGATCGACTACCTCGCGTTCCAGAACAACGAGCTCGTCTTCGTGCTCGCCATCGAGAAGCTGCTCGGCATCGAGGTGCCGCGCAGGGCGACGTGGATGCGGATGCTCATGGCGGAGCTCAACCGCATCCACTCGCACCTGGTCTGGCTGGGCACGTCGGCGCTCGAGATCGGGGCGATCTCGATGTTCTGGTACACGTTCCGCGAGCGCGACTCCCTGCTCGACCTGTTCGAGCTCGTCACCGGCTACCGCATGCACACCCGCTACTTCCAGGCGGGGGGGCTCGCGGAGGACATCCCCGTCGGCTTCTACGACGAGTGCCGCAAGTTCTGCGAGCAGATGCCGCGCGGGGTGGACGAGTACGAGGCGCTCGTCGACCGCAACGGCATCTGGCTCGAGCGGACGCGCGGGATCGGGCTCCTCTCGGCCGACGACGCGATCGCGCTGGGCCAGTCCGGCCCGGTGCTGCGCGCGTCCGGCATCAACTGGGATCTCCGCAAGGACCAGCCCTACCTCGCCTACGACCAGGTCGACTTCCGCATCCCCGTCCAC
>JBKPFP010000247.1:0-2795 GCA_046744435.1 Actinomycetota bacterium
CCGACGCGACGGTCCACGTCGGCGTTCACGGCCTCCACTACGGCACCGGTGTCTTCGAGGGCATCCGCTGCTACGAGACCGAGAAGGGCCCGGCCGTCTTCCGGCTCACGGACCACCTCGTGCGCCTGCACAACTCGGCGAAGCTCCTCTACATGGACATCCCGTACTCCGTCGAGGATCTGCGCGCCGCCTCGCTGGAGGTGATCGGCGCCAACGGGCTGCCGGAGTGCTACCTGCGCCCGATCGCGTTCTTCGGCTACGGAGAGCTCGGCGTCGCGACCGCGGGCAACCCGGTCGACACCGTGATCATGAGCTGGCCCTGGGGCGCTTACCTCGGCGACGACGGGATGAAGAACGGGATCAGGGTCAAGATCTCGTCCTGGAAGCGCGTGGGCCCGAACACGATCCCGCACGCCTCCAAGGCGACCGGCATCTACCTGAACTCGATGCTCGCCGTGACCGAGGCGAACCGCGCCGGCTACGAGGAGGCGATCCTGCTCACCGACGACGGCTTCATCGCCGACGGCTCGGGCGAGAACGTCTTCATCGTCAAGGACGGCAAACTCGCCACCCCGCCGCTCTCGACCTCGATTCTCCCGGGGATCACGCGCGACTCGGTGATCCAGATCGCGCAGGACCTCGGGTACACGGTCGAGGAGAAGAACCTCATCCGCTCGGATCTCATCTCGGCCGACGAGGTCTTCATGTGCGGCACGGCGGCCGAGATCACGCCGATCCGCGAGGTCGACGACCGTGAGATCGGGCCCCCCGGCGCAGTGACCAAGGAGCTGCAGACGGCGTACCTCGACACGTGCCGCGGGCGCAGCGAGCGTTGGGCGCAGTGGCTCGAGTACGCCGACCTGAAGCTGACCGCGGAGGCGTGAAGGCCGAGACGCGGGTCCCGCTCTCGCGGCCCTACCTAGACGAGCGCGAGGAAGAGCTCGTGCTCGACGTGCTCCGCTCGGGTCGGCTCTCGCTCGGGCCGGCGATCGACCGCTTCGAAGAGCTGTTCGCCGAGCGGGTCGGCGCGCCCTTTGCGGCGGCCGTCTCGAGCGGCACCGCCGGCCTCCACCTGCTCTGTCACATCGCCGGCGTGGCGGAGGGAGACGAGGTGATCACGTCACCGATCTCGTTCGTCTCCACGGCGAACTGCTTCATCTTCGAGGGGGGGCGGCCGGTGTTCGCGGACGTCGACCCGCAGACGGTGAACCTCGACCCGGCGGCGGTGGAGGCGCTCGTCACCGAGCGGACACGCGGGATCGTCGCCGTCGACATGTTCGGCTACCCGAGCGAGCTCGACGAGCTGCGAGCGATCGCCGAGCGGCACGGTCTCTGGCTCGTCGACGACTCGTGCGAGGCGCTCGGCGCGCAGTACAAGGGCGCTCCCGTGGGCTCGCATGGAGCCTCCGGCGCGTTCGGCTTCTACCCGAACAAGCAGATCACCACGGGTGAGGGCGGAGTCGTCACCACGCATTCCGAGGAGGAGTGGGAGCTCCTGAAGAGCCTGCGGAACCAGGGCCGCTCGTATGAGAACCGCTGGTTCCACCACGTGCGACTCGGGTTCAACTACCGCTTCACGGACCTCCAGGCCGCGGTCGGGATCGCTCAGCTCGAGAAGCTCGACGAGATCCTGCGTCTCCGGGCAGAGGCGGCCGCGCGCTACGCCGAGCTGCTGGCGGGGGTGGACGGTTGCGAGCCGCCTCATCCCGACGACGCTGACCATCGCCGCTCCTGGTTCGTCTACGTCGTGAAGGTCGCCCCCGGGGTCGACCGCGAAGCGGTCCTGGAGCGTCTCGCGGAACAAGGGATCGAGGCGGCGCACTACGTGCCCTGCGTTCATTTGCAGCCGTACATGCGCAAGCGCTACGGGTTCTCCGAGGGTCTCTGCCCGGTCGCGGAGGACGCGGCCGCGCGCACGCTCGCCCTGCCGTTCTTCACCGGCATCGACCCCGCCGACCAGGAGCGCGTCGTCGAAGCGCTGCGGGAGGCCATTCGCTAGCGCGATAATCCCCGCGTGGCGGACGGCGCGGGACGGATGATCTTCCTCGGCTTCGGCAAGTACGCGCGCGCGGACAAGATTTACGCGGTCGAGCCGATCGTCGGGAAGGAGCGCGGCGGCGGACACCGGACGCGGGTCTGGATCGAGGGCGTGCCCGACCCGATCATCGCCTCGCGCACGGAGCGGACGATCCTGCACGACATGGGCCAGGACGCCGCGGTCGGGACCCCGATCATCGACGAGGCGCTCGCGCTCGCGGAGCGGATCGTCGCGGACGCCGAGAAGGGCCGGGTCGACCTGGGTGACCTCGACCGCCGCGCACGCCGTCTGCTCGAGAAGACCTCCCGCCAGGGCGACAACCAGCAGCTGTTCTGAGCGAAATCGGCCGGCCCGAGCCGCCGCCCCGCGGGCTGCTGGCGCGGATCGCGGTCGACATCCGGCCGCTGCGGGAGTCGCGCGACTTCCGCCGCCTCTGGTTCGGGACGGGCATCTCGGCGATCGGCAGCCAGATCACGACCGTCGCGATCCCGTTCCAGCTCTACGATCTGACGCGCTCGACGCTGTTCGTCGGCCTGCTCGGCATCGCCGCGCTCGTGCCGCTCCTGATCGTGCCGATCTACGGCGGCGCCGTCGCGGACGCGGTCGACAAGCGGCGCCTGCTCCTGCTCTCGGACGTCGCGCTGCTCGTCGTCAGCGGCGGTCTGCTCGTCAACGCCGTGCTGCCGCACCCGAAGGCATGGTTCCTGTTCGTGGCCGAGGCGCTGGGCACCGCGGCCTACGGATTCCAGCGCCCCGC
>JBKPFP010000431.1:0-9203 GCA_046744435.1 Actinomycetota bacterium
CGTCGAAGCGCTCGTGATGGTGCCGGATGGCGGGCACGGCGTCGTTCAGGAAGCCGAGCCGGTCGATGATGCGCGCGCCCTCGTCCGAGTGCCGCTGCATGAGGGCCCACTCCTCCTCCGTGAGCACGGCCGGCTTGAGCAGGATCGCATCGGGCACGGCGAGCTTGCCGATGTCATGGAAGAGCGCCGCGTGGCCGAGCAGGTCGAGCTCGATCTGCGAGAGCCCCAGCTCGCGGCCGATCGCGAGCGCGAGCTGCTGCACGCGGCGCGAGTGGCCAGCCGTGTAGGCGTCGCGCGCGTCGACCGTTGCCGAGAGACTCTCCATCGCGGCCGTGGAGCGCTCCTTGAGCAGCTTGTTCGCCCGCTCGAGCGACACGTTCTGGGTCTGGATCGTCTCCGCTGCCTGGCGCAGCTTCTGCGCGCTCTTCTGCGTGTGCCGCAGGTAGGCCTCCTGCGTCTTGCGCATGAGCAGCAGCGGCACCGCGAAGACGGCGAGGGCGTAGAGCCCGGCCGCGTGGTAGGCGATCGCCATCACGCCGCCGACGAAGCCGTAGACCACCCAGTGCGGCGCCAGCCAGGCGAACCGCTCGTGCCAGGCGCTCCACCAGCGCTGGTGGCCCTCCATGGCCATGGCAAGGCTCGTCAGGCCCGTGTTGACCGCGAAGTACGCGAGGCCCGCAATCAGGCCCGCGGCCACGGTCACGAACTCTCCGAGCGTACCCTCGAAGCCCGCCGCGAAGATCCCGGCAGCCGCGAGCGAGGCGAGACACAGCGAGCCGATGTTGAAGAGGACGTAGTGAGGCGGGTAGCGCCGCGCGCTCCAGTGCACGACGGCGGTCGTGATCGCGAGCGGCAGGGCCGCCCTCGGGCCGAAGAGCGCCGCGCCGGCGAGGGCGCCGACAGCGCTGACCGAGATCGATCCGTCGTCGACCTCGAGCGCGAGGGCCTCGCCGAGGCCGACGAGCACGACGAGGGCGACGAGGGCGAAGAGGTCCTGGCTCGTCCCGAAGAGGAGGCCCATCACACCGGCGCCCGCGCCGACGGCCGTCACCAAGGTCACGAGGCTCGCCAGCGGCCGCGAGAGTTGCAGGAAACGCGGCCCGTGCACGACGTGCGGCCGCGGATGGCGCCGCTCCTCGGGCGGGATCAGCTCGACCGCGGGCGGCAGCGGCTCGAGGTGCTCCCCGCCCTCGGGGACGGCGACGAGGCGCGGCTTGCGGTCGACCGGGACCGCCAGCGGCTCGGAGCTCGCGTCGAGGACGCGGTTCCGGCCCTGAAGCTTGGCCCGGTAGACGGCGAGATCGGCCTGGTGGATGAGCTCGTTCGCGTCCTGGCCGTCTCGCGGGTACGCGGCGACCCCGATCGACACCGTCGCCCGGATCGGCTGGCTCGAGGTCTCGACGTCGAAGGACTTGGCCGCGACTGCGCGACGAATGCGCTCCGCGATCTCGAGCGCCTCCTCGGCGCTCGTCTCCGGCAGGAGGATGCTGAACTCCTCGCCGCCGAACCTGGCCGGCACGTCGTAGTGGCGCAGATGGGTCCGGAAGACCTCTGCGATGCCCCTGAGGACGGCGTCGCCCGCGAGGTGGCCGTACGAGTTGTTGATGTCGCGAAGGAGGTCGAGGTCGGCCATGATCAGCGAGAAGGGCCGTTCGAAACGCTCGGCGCGTGCGATCTCCTCGGCGAGCGCGACGCCGAAGTGGCGGGCGTTGAAGAGGCCGGTCTTCGGGTCGACGCGCGCCTCGGCCTCGAGTTGCGGCACCGACAGCGAACGGTGAATTAGCAGCACGGGTGCGACCGCGAACGGGATCAGCCAGGGATTCGCGTTCCAGAACGTGGCCAGCACGACGCCGAGGGCGGCAAGCACGAGCTCGGTGGTGAGCCCGTGGAACGAGAAGAGGCCCGACTCGCGGATCGAGTGCCCGCGCGCGAACATCAGCATCGGCGCGAGCAGCGCGTGGTTCAGGCCGACGAGGATCGCGGAGGCGGTGAAGCCGGCGAGCGCGAAGCGGAGGTCGGCGTTCGCGATGAGCTCGTCTCCCCGGAGGACGACTCGAGCCCCTGCCCACGCGGCGAGCGTGGCGAGGACGTAGTTGCAGATGTTGAACGACTCGATGTACCAGGCGGTGCGGTTCTTGAGCCAGGCCGGCACGTGCTGGACGACGGCGACGAGGACGACGAGCTCCGGCGGGAGCAAGAGGATCGCCGGGAGCAGGAAGACGTTGGTCGTGTGGTACGACTGGTTGCGCGGCGTCTTGACGAGCAGGACCTGCGCCATGGCGGCACCGCTCGCGAGGAGCAGGAAGGTTCCCCACGTGCGGAGGCTGTGCTCGTTCTGGAGACGCGGGAAGAACGGCAGCGCGGCGGCGCTCGCCGCGATCCCCATCAGCACCAGGTAGACGATCGCCGAGGGCGAGAGCTGCGACTCGCGGCCGTCCCTCGAGCCGGGCTCGCGCCTGAAGTTGATCTCGCTGGGCACAGCGCTCATCGAAGCCGCTCGAACGCTCGCAGTGACCGCATTTCCGGTGTCTCCTTATCCCTGGGCAAGGGGCCGCAAGATAGGTGCCAAGACACACTCACGGTAGGTGGCGCCCACCCGCGCGCCATCCCCCGTCCGAGTGAGAGAAGAAAGACCCAGGGCCGGCTGGCGCCGGCCCTGGTCTTCGGGAAAGGGAATGCCTGAGCTGGAGGCTACGGGGTGTCCAGCGTCGGGTCGGCGGCAGCCTCTGCTTCCGCCTGCGCATCCATGAGGTAGTCGCCGGCAGGAGCGGTGACCTCGGACTCGGCCGCGTCCTCCCAGGTGACGTCCTCGGCTGCGAGCACGTCGCTCCAGGTCACGTCCGCCCAGGAGACGTCGCTCCAGGTCACGTCCGCCCAGGAGACGGACGACCAGGACGCGTCGCTCCAGGTCACGTCTGCCCAGGACACCGAGTCCCAGGAGACGTTCGCCCTGGCGACGTCCGTCCAGCTGACCGAGTCGAAGACCGGCGATCCCGTGCCCACCGGATCCGGAACGAGGTACCTGTTCAGCGCCGCGTTCGGGTTGGGCGGATCTGTCACCCCAGCTGCCCGAGAAGCGTTGACCTCGCCGACACCGGCAGCGCCGCCGAGACCCTCCTCCGGCACGAACCGTGCCTTGAGCATGAGCGCGCCTTTGACCTGATCCGGCGTCCACGTCGGATGCTTGGCCAGGACCTGCGCGGCCGCGCCTGCGACGACCGGGGCCGCGAACGACGTCCCCGAGAGTCGCATGTACGTCGGGGCGACGACGTTCTCCGGCTTCGCCGACTTGAGCGAGCCGTTCAGCGGAACCGGCCCGATCATGTACCGGCCCGCGGCCGAGATCTCCGGCTTGCGGAAGCCGTCGTTCGTGAAGCCGTAGGCCGACCAGGAGGGTACCTCGTGCCTCCAGACGACCGGCGAGCCCTCGAGGTCGATCGCGCCGACCGTGATCACGAAGGGGTCGTTACCGGGTGCGAAGGGGACGCCGCTCGGCCCGCTCGGGACGCCATAGTTCCCGGCTGCCACGACGACGACCACGCCGCCGAACCAGAGCTTCTCGACCGCCTTGTCGAGCGGATCCTTCGTGAAGTTGCTCGGCGTCGTCGAGTGCAGCGAGAAGTTCGCCACCCTGATGTTCTTCGACTGGCGGTTGTTGTAGATCCACTCCGCCGCCGCGATGACGTCGCTCGTGCGCGCCATGCCGTTGTCGTCCATGACGTCGATCGAGACAAGGTTCGCCTGGGGCGCAGCGCCGGCATAGCCGGGCGCATTGCCCGCGGCGATGCCCGCGACGAAGGTGCCGTGTCCACGGCCGTCCCCGCTCGAGTTGTTCGGCAGGGTGGTCAGGTTGACCTCCTGCTTCACGCGGGTGCCCATGTCGAAGTCGGGCCGGTTCTTGTCGATGCCCGAGTCGACGATCGCAATCGTGGGCAACTGCGCGTTCGTGGTCTCGCTCCACATCGGGCGCACACCGGATGCGGTGGGCCAGACCTGGTTCGAGGTCGGCAGTGCCGACAGCTTCACCTGCGAGTCGTAGGTGATCGTCAACCCCGGCCGCTTGGCGACGATCAGCACATGCTTCGCCTTCATCGTCGCGGCAACGGAGCCGACGAACTTGAACTTGTCCCTGATCGCGTCGCCCTTCTGGTCAGCCGACTTGAACGCCTTCTCTGCTTCGCCTGTGCCGGCCGCGCTCTGGATGATCACGTTGACGGGCGAGTTCGGCTGAGCCTCGGCCTTGGTCAGCAGGTACGGATCGACGTAGGTCGCTCCGGGCGCGCTGGGCTTGACCTTCCCGGCGCCCGCGAGCGGGATCGCCGTCGCAAAGAGAACGAGCAGGCACGCGATGAAGCCACGCCCGCCCTTGCCCCAGAGGGCGTTGGCGCGCGAGTCACCCCCGCGGTTGCCCGTTCCCCACAAGGCACTCGAGCGAACATGCCCGCGAGTGCCGCTCCTATCTCCTGACATCCCTTCTCACTTTCCGCGCCTACCGCGCAGAGCCGCAGTTACCCATGGAAATCCGTAAATCCGGCTGACCGTAGGCTCGGCCAGGGGCCTGCTCATCACCCTTTGGGGTGAGCCGCGGCGCGACGGCACCCGAAAATCACTGAGACGAGGGATTCGGCGCGCATCCCTGAGAAGCGGGATCGGAGGCGGCGGTTACGCTGCGGCGATGCGTCCTCGCCTTCCGCTCGTCGCCGGGGTTGCGGCCGCCCGCACCGCGGCGCGCCTCTCGCGACTCGTCGGCACCGGCGGGGGGACGACCGTGCCGGGGAAGATCCTCACGCTGCTCGACCCGACGGCCCTCGAGCGACTGGCCGCACGGCTGCCGCAGGGCTCCGCGCTAGTCTCGGCGACGAACGGCAAGACGACCACGGCGGCAATGGCCGCGGAGATACTCTCGCCGCGCCTGCGGCTCGCCCACAATCGTTCCGGCGCGAATCTCGTCTCCGGAGTCGCCTCGACCCTGCTCAGCGCCCGCGAGGCGGAGCTCGGGCTCTTCGAGGTCGACGAGGCGGCGCTGCCGGAGGTGGCCCGCCGCGTGCGTCCGCGCGCGCTCTGCCTCGGCAATCTCTTCCGCGACCAGCTCGACCGCTACGGCGAGCTGGAGCTCGTGGCCGAGCGCTGGCGCGCGGCCGTGCGCGAGCTCGACGAGCAGTCCGCGCTCGTCGTGAACGGCGACGACCCGCAGGTCGGCGATCTCGCGCGGGAGCGGCAGGGCACGCTCGTGTTCGGGCTCGACGATCCCCGTCACGCCGCCGCGGCTCTCCCCCACGCCGCCGACTCGAAGTGGTGCCTCGTCTGCGGCCGTCCGTACGCGTACGCGGCCGCCTACGTCGGCCATCTCGGCGACTACCGCTGTGAGAGCTGCGGCCACGGCAGGCCGCCTCTCGACGTCGTGGCGCGCGAGGTCGTCCTGGACGGGCTCGAGGGCGTCGAGTTCGATCTCGTCGCCCAGGAGGGAACGAGACGAGTGCGGCTCCAGGTGCCCGGCCTCTACAACGTCTACAACGGTCTGGCGGCGGCCGCGCTCTCGCTGGTCCTGGGCGCGAGCCTCGACGAGGTGCAGGCCGGGCTCGAGCGCTTCAGCGCCGCTTTCGGCCGCTTCGAGCGCATCCGGGTCGGAGAGCGGAGCGTGCTCGTGCTGCTCGTGAAGAACCCCGCCGGCGCGAACGAGGCCGTGCGCACGCTCGTCGCGGGCGGGCCGCCCAAGCTGGCCGTCATCGCCTTGAACGACGCGATCGCCGACGGCCGCGACGTCTCGTGGATCTGGGACGTCGACTTCGAGCCGCTGCTGGAGGGCCTCGAGCGGCTCCTCGCGAGCGGAGACCGGGCAGCGGAGCTCGCCTTGCGCTGCAAGTACGGCGGTTTCGACGAGGAGGCAATCGAGGTCGTACCGGACCTGGCGGCCGCGCTCGACCGGGGGCTGGAGCTGACGCCCGTCGGCGGCGAGCTCGTCTTGCTTCCGACCTACACGGCGATGCTCGCCCTGCGCAAGGTCGTCGGCGAGCGGGGGTTCGTAAGGCCGTATTGGGAGCGGGCGGCATGAAGCTCGTCGTCGGCCACCTCTACCCGGACTACCTGAACATCTACGCCGATCGCGGCAACATCGCCGTGCTCACGCGGCGCGCAGCCTGGCGTGGGCTCGGGCTCGAGGTCGAGGCGATCGGCGTCGGGGAGCCGGTGCGATCCGGCGCCCACGACCTGCTCTACATCGGCGGGGGCCAGGACCGCGAGCAGGGTCTGATCGCTCCCGATCTCGTGGCCAAGAGCGACGGGATCAAGGAGGCGGTCGCCGGTGGCGCGGCTCTGCTGGCCGTGTGCGGCGGGTACCAGCTGCTCGGGCGCTTCTACCGCGAGCGCTCTGGCACGGAGCTGCCGGGTGTCGGCCTCTTTCCGCACGAGACGGTCGCGGGCGAGCGCCGCATGATCGGGGACGTCCTGCTCGAGTGCGAGCTCGAGCCCGGGGTTCGCCAGACGCTGGCCGGCTTCGAGAATCATGCGGGCCGCACGCTTCTCGACGCAGGCGCGGAGCCGCTCGGCCGGGTGGTCGCCGGCTTCGGGAACGACGGCGAGAGCGGCTACGAGGGCTGCCGTGTCGGCACGGCGATCGGCACGTACCTGCACGGCCCGCTGTTGCCCCGGAACCCGTGGCTGGCCGACTGGCTCCTCGCGCGCGCGCGAGAACACAAAGGCGGCGAGCCTATGACGTTCGAAGGGTTATCCGACGCGCTCGAGCACCAGGCGCACATGGTCTCCGCAGGCCGCGCCCGCGAGCGCGGCGGACGCTTTTAGGGCGCCCAGAGCGCGCCTAGATAGACAACCGGATCCCCCGGGCGCCAGCGGGTCAGGAAGCGCTGGATCGGCGGGTGCAGGACGATGCCGTCGAGCTCGCCCACCTCGAACAGCCGGTGCCCGCGGACGGCCGCGTCCCGCGACGTGACCCGCTCGAGAGACCGGCCCTCGAGGTCACCCGAGAAGATGATGTGCACGACGTGCTTCGCGGCGAAGCTGCGCACGGGCGCGATCGAGTCCACGATCGCGACAGGGCCCTCGACCGGGATCTCGTCGGTGAGCCCGATCTCCTCGGCCAGCTCGCGGTGGAGCGCGCGCACGAGGCTCTCCCCGGAGTTCACGCCTCCGCCGGGGAGCAGCCAGTACTCCCGGTCGGGCTTCTCGTGCCTGCAGAGGAGGATGCGGCCGCCCCAGCGCAGCATCGCGGACACGCGGATACGGGGCTCGGTGCCCATCAGGCGCCGCTCGAGCCGTGGCCGCGTCCGCCTCGCTCGCTGGTCTCGAGCTCCTCGACCTCGACCAGGTCGACGTCCGCGACCGAGAGCACGACGAGCTGCGCGATGCGCATTCCCGGTTCGACGACGAACGGCTTCTCACGGTCCGTGTTGAGCAGGATCACCATCACTTCACCGCGGTAGCCGGCGTCGATCAGCCCCGGGCTGTTGACGATCGTGATTCCGTGCTCCGCGGCCAGGCCGGAGCGGGGCTGGACGAAGCCCGCGTAGCCGACCGGCAGCTCGACGGCGACGCCGGTGCCGACCACAGCGCGCTCGCCGGGCGCGAGCTCGTGACGGTCGCAGGCGGAGAGGTCGATGCCCGCGTCTCCCGCGTACGCGCGGGCGGGCAGCACGGCCTCGGGCCGCAGGCGGCGGATTGGAACTCGAATCACCGCGTCGCCCGGTGCTGCCCCTGTTCCACCTCGGCTCCCGCGACGAGGAACGGCGCGAACCGGCGCAGGTCTCGCCGCGGCAGCCTCGCGCGGATGAGGACGCCGTCCTCCCCGTCGGTGCGCTCGTCGATCGGGGCGCCGAGCGCGTAAAGCTCCGCGAGCTTGCCGCCCTCCTCATAGGGAAGCAGGAGCCGCACCGTCTCGAAGCGGTCGGCGAAATGGTCAGCGATCGTGGCGCGCAAGCCTTCGAGGCCCTCCCCGGTGCGAGCGGAGACCTGCGGCGCGCCGGGGAAGCGATTCGCGAGCCGGCGCCGCGTGAGCGGGTCGACGGCGTCGACCTTGTTGACGACGACGAGCACGGGCAGCTGGTCCGCGCCGATCTCGTGCAGCACAGATTCGACGGCCGAGGTCATGACCTCGAGCTGCTCCTCGGAGGCGGAGGCATCGACGACGTGCAGGACGAGGTCGGCGGTGAGGGTCTCCTCGAGAGTCGCCGCGAAGCCTTCCACGAGCTGGTGCGGAAGGCGGCGGATGAAGCCGACGGTGTCCGTCACCAGGTAGCGGCGCCCCTGGTGCTCGAAGGCGCGGGTCGTCGGGTCGAGCGTCTCGAAAAGCTGGTCGTTGACCGACGCGGTCGCGTCCGTCAGCCGGTTGAGGAGCGTCGACTTGCCCACGTTCGTGTAGCCCGCGAGCGCGACCGTCGGCGTCTCGGAGCGCCGGCGCTCCTTGCGGCGCATCGCGCGCTGCTTGCCGAGCTCGCGGAGCCGCCGGCGCAGCAAGGTGATGCGCCGCCCGGCCAGCCGGCGGTCCGTCTCGAGCTGCGACTCGCCGGGCCCGCGCGTCCCGACACCGCCCCCGACGACGCCCAGGCCGCCGCCGAGGCGCTCGAGGTGCTGCCACATGCCGCGCATCCGCGGGAGGTTGTACTCGAGCTGGGCGAGCTCGACTTGGAGCTTGCCCTCGGCGCTGCGCGCATGCTGGGCGAAGATGTCGAGGATCAGCTGCGTGCGGTCGACGACGCGGGCAGTGAGCGTGTCCTCGAGCCGGCGCTGCTGGGCCGGGCTGAGCTCGTCGTCGACGAGCAGTGACTCGGCGCCCACCTGCTTGTACTGCGCCTGGAGCTCCTTGAGCTTGCCCTTGCCCACGTAGCTGCGCTCGTCCGGGCGCGAGCGTCGCTGCACGAGCTCGCCCACGGGCTCGACTCCGGCCGCTCGGGACAGCTCCCGCAGCTCGGCCAGCTCGTCGTTCTCGTCCACTCCCGGGGCCAGCACCGCGACGATGAACCCCCGCTCGGGCTCGACGCCCGTCGCGGGATCTTGCCGGCGTGTCACGACTGAATTATGGCTACCAGCGGCATCGCTCGCGATGCCGCCTTTAGGACGCGCGGGCTTTGCCCGTGCGTCCGTCTGAAATGACCGGTCGATCCGCGTGAATTTCAAGATCACCTAGCGAGCCAGCTATTCGGCGGACCGCTTCCTGGAGACGGTCGTCAGGAACCGTCAGCGAGAGCCGGACG
>JBKPFP010000069.1:0-5974 GCA_046744435.1 Actinomycetota bacterium
CGACCGTCGCTACCTGCTCGATTCCTCGAAGCTCCGTCGTGAGCTGGGCTGGGAGCCGGAGATCGACTTCGATGAGGGGCTGCGGGAGACCGTCGATTGGTACGCCGAGCGCCGCGAGTGGTGGGAGCCGCTGAAGGCGCGGCTGCAGGTGGAGGAGACGGCCTGGTCGCAGAGCTGACGGAGGTGTCCGGTGTCAGACGCCGGACGTGGACCGACTAGCCCGCGGCAACGAGGCGGGCGCTCGACGCGGGTCGTCTCCGACTCGAACTCGAGCGTGTAGGGCAGCTGCGACCGCCAGCCGAAGCGCCACACGCAGCCGACGTCGTTCTCGTCGCCATCACGCAGCTTCCGCGCGTGCGCGACGCCGCGCCACCACTCGGGCCAGCGCTCGGCGTCGTAGATCGCGTCCCAGACCTGCTCCGCGGACGCTTCGACGCACCAGGTGGTGAGAAACCGGTAGCGCGCCACCGCGCGTGAGCTTAGAGGCGCTCGACGCAGGCGCGCAGGCCCTCTCGCCAGTGCGGGAGCACGGGCGCGCCACGCTCGCTGCGCAGCACGGAGTAGGCCGGCCTCGCCGCAGGCCGCGGAAACTCGGCGGTCGTGATCCGGCGCACGCGGCAATCGAGGCCCGCCTCCTCGAAGATCGCCTCGGCGAAGTCGGCCCACGTGCACTCGCCCTCGGGCGCGACGTGGTAGAGACCGGGCGGAAGCTCCAGCACGTCCCTCGTCGCCGCGGCGAGGTGTCCCGCGTAGGTCGGGCAGCCGCGCTGGTCGTCGACGACCGAGACCTCGTCGCGCTCGCCGGCGAGGCGCAGCATCGTGCGCACGAAGTTGTGGCCCGTCCAGCCGAAGAGCCAGGATGCGCGGACGATCCAGCCCTCGCGCACCTCGAGCTCGCCCTCGAGCTTCGTGCGGCCGTAGACCGACAGCGGGCCGGTCTCGTCCGACTCCAGGTACGGGTCGCGCGCGCTCCCGTCGAAGACGTAGTCGGTCGAGTAGTAAAGGACCGGCGCCCCGAGCGCGACCATGTTGCGCGTCCCACCGACGTTCACCCGCGCCGCCCCGTCCGGGTCCGCGTCGGCGCCGTCCACGTCCGTCCAGGCGGCCGCATGCAGGACGAGGCCAGGCCGGTAGTCGAGCGCCGGCGCCGTCACGTCGAGCTCGGCGTGCGGGCGCGCGTGGGCCTCCGGGAAGACCTCGGCGAGCGCGGTCCCGAGCTGCCCGCCCGCGCCGGTGATCAGGATGCGGCCTGGTCCCTGGCCGAGAGGATCGGCGATGTCGTGCTCCAGAGCTCGCGGACGCGAGGGTCGTCCCACGGGACCTCGTGCTCGTCGGGGTCGTCGGGGTCGTACTCCTCGGTCACGTGGTAACAGAAGAGAAGATCGGTGAGCGCCTCGAAGCCGTGCGCGTAGGTGCCCGGCACGTAGATGCCGACGGGGTTCTCGTCGCCGATGTCCTCGGTGAAGGTCTCGCCGGTGTCGCGGTCGAGCGCGACCACGCGGGCCGTGCCCTCCAGGCAGACGAAGAGGTCGTCCTGACCGCGCTCGTGGTAGTGCAGCCCGCGGATGACGCCCTGCCGCGAGAACGAGATGTTCGTCTGCCGCATCGGCTTGTCGTGCCAACTCGCCTTGTTGATCTCGACGAACCAGCCGCGCTCGTCCTCGAAGCGGCGTAGGGGAATGCGGCGGATGCCCTTCATCAGCGGTTCGCTCCGTGCTCGCGCACGAAGTCGTTGACCGCGTAGTACGCCTCGATCGACTCGCCCGCGTCGCCCCAGAAGCCCTCGGCGACGTCGTACTTCATCGCGCCCTGGTCGATGTACCAGTTGTTCACGTCGGTGATCTCGAGCTCCCCGCGGGCCGAGGGCGACAGCGTGGGTAGGAACTCGAACACGGCCGCGTCGTAGAAGTAGAGGCCGGTGACCGCGTACTCGCTCGGCGGGCTTTCCGGCTTCTCGACGATGCGGAGCACGCGGTCACCGTCGAGCTCCGCGACCCCGAGGTGACGCAGGTGCTCCGGATCCTCCTCGCGCGACAGCACGATCCGTGCCCCGCGCTCCTGGCGCTCGAAGTTCTCGATCGCAGGCTTGATCGAGAGCTCGAAGACGTTGTCCGCGAGCATCACCAGCACGCGATCGCCGCCCGCGAACCGCTCCGCGAGGCCGAGGGCGTCGGCGATGCCGCTCTCGCGCTCCTGGTACGCGTACGACAGGCGGTCGATGCCGTGGTTGTGGCCGTCTCCGAGCAGGCGCAGGAACTCACCCGCGTGCGTCCCGCCCGTGACGACCATGATCTCCGTGATCCCGCCGCGGACGAGCGCCTCGATCGCGTACTCGACCATCGGCCGGTCGTAGATCGGCAGCAGGTGCTTGTTCGTGATCCGGGTCAGCGGATGGAGGCGGCTGCCGATGCCTCCGGCGAGGATGACGCCCTTCATGACCGGCGCATGCTAAGGGAGGCCGGTACTAGCTAGCTGCGCTGGACCGATTCGCAGTCGCGAGCGACCTGGTCGAGACGATCTGCGAAAACGACATCTCGGCCGGTGCCGCAACGAACCTCGTCGTGCTCATCGTCTCTCACGCCGATGCGGTCGGATCCGCCTCCCCCGACGACGAAGTCTCCACCGGGTCCGCCGTACAGACGGTCGTGCCCACCGCCGCCGTAGAGCGTGTCGCCGCCGGCCGCGCCGGAGATCACATCCGGCCCGCCCAGCCCCCACATCTGATCGGGTCCCGCCGTTCCGGGAAGGCGGTCGCGCCCGTTCGCGCCGCCCGTGCGACACACGCTGACGATCTCCTCGCGGTGTGTTGCGAGATCTAGCACGATCACCTGCTGGTAGCAGTGCCAGAACCGCTCGCGCTCGTCGTACGCTGCGCGCAGGAACGAGACCCGGCGGCCATCGGGCGACCAGTTGGGCCCTTCACCCCTGGCCAGCGTTCGCTCCGCGCCATCGGTCGAGGCGACGATCACCTCTCCGCCACGCGAAAAGATGATGGAGTCGCCCGTCGGGGACCAGCTTACGCTCAGGTCGGGCGGCGGACTGATGCGCACGTGTCGACCGCTGTCCAACTCGACCAACCCGAAGCCGCGATTGCCGCGGATCGCCAGCCAGCGTCCGGACGGCGACCAGCTGAGGTCACCTCCGAGCTCGGTCGAGACCAGGCGATCGCCCTGTCCGTCCCGGCCGATCACGCGCACGCAGTAGTACGAGTTTCCGCAGACCGAGTTGTACGCGATTCGATCGCCGGTCGGCGACCATCGAGGAGTCTCGCCATGTGCGATGAAGCGCAGCTCCGTGCCGTCCGGACGCATGACATGAATGCCGTAGCCGGCGCGGCTCGATCCGAACCACGCGACCTCGTCTCCGCGCGGAGACCAACCAGGGTCGGTGCCGTAGATCGGAAAGTCCCGCCTGTCGCCTCCGTCCCAGGTCGCAATCTTGAGCATCGCGGTCGTCTGAGCCCAGGCAGTCCAGACGAGACGGTTACCGTCCGCGGCCCAGTCCCAGTTGGTCGCGTAGACCGCTCGGTCCAGCGAACGGACGACACCTGTAGCGAGGTCGGCGACGCGAAGTCCCAGCGGTGACGTCCAAGCGAGCCGACGGCCGTCGGCCGACCATCGCCCTCGAACGGCAGACTCGCCTTCGAAGAAACGCTCGCTCGAGCCGTCCGGCGCGACGATAGACACAATGCCGCCTCGATCCAGCGGCAGGTACGCGATGCCGCGCCCATCCGGCGACCAGCTCGTCTGGCGGATCGCGAAACCGACATCGGGCGTCCCTCGCGCAGGTGCAGCCCCGACGAGTAGTGCAACCGCGAGCAGGACGGCCCCGGCGCGCCTCATGTCTACTGAGACGCGCCGGGAGTGTGCTCGTTAGGTCAGCGACCCGCCGGGCGTAGCGCCGGCGCCGGCGGCGACGTCGTCTTCGGCGCGAGCGGCGAGGGCTCGACGCGGACGATCCGCGCCACTCCCGCCGGCAGCCACCAGTTCCAGCGGCCGAACATCTTCATCACGCTCGGCACGAGCAACGCGCGGATGATGGTGACGTCGATGATGATCGCCGCCGCGAGCCCGAAGCCGAACTGCTGGAGGCCGACGATCGAGCCGGCGACGAAGCCCATGAAGGCGGCGAACATGATCAACCCCGCCGCGGTCACGAGCCGCCCGGTCTTCTGCAGGCCCTGCGTCACCGCCGCCTCGTTGTCGTGCCGCTTGTCCCACTCCTCGCGCATCCGGCTGACGAGGAAGACCTCGTAGTCCATCGAGAGGCCGAAGAGCATGGCGAACAGGAAGACCGGGATCCACGCTTCGATCTGGTCGAACTGCTGCAGGCCCAGCGCCTCGCCCCAGCCGTACTTGAAGAAGAGCACGAGCAAGCCGTAGGCGGCGCCGATCGAGAGCAGGTTCATCACGATCGCCTTCAGCGGCAGCAGCAAGGAGCGGAAGGCGCGGAGCAAGAGCAGGTAGGTGAGGATCAGGACGGCGAGGACGAGCCACGGGAACGCGCCGTAGGTCATGTCGATGAAGTCGACGCCGCCCGGAGGCCCACCGCCGGCGAGCACGGTGACCCCGCTCGGGAACTCCGACCTGGGCACGATCACGTCCCGCAGTCGGTCGACGAACTCCTGGCTCTCCGGGACGCCGTACTCGTGCTTGCCGATCGCCTGCACGTGGAGATAGCGGGCCGTCTCGTCCGTGAAGCCGGGCGCCTGGCCGTCGACGACGTCCGAGACCTCCGCGTCGCCGCGGAGCTGGCCCGTGAGGCGCGCGAGCCCGGCCTTGACCTCGGGATCCGAGGCGCCGCCGGCCCTGCCAGTGTCGATGACGATGTCTGTCGGGGCGATCGCGCCCTCGCCGACGGCGGCCGTGAGGACGTTCAGGCCCTGCACCGCCTCGAGGTTCTGCGGAATGCCCTCGTTCGTGCCGGGGCCCAGATCGAGGCGCGTGACGGGCCACGCGAAGACGAGGAGCAGCGCGGTGGTCACGCCGGCGAAGGCGAGCGGCCGGCGCATGATCATCGGCGCGAGCCGGGCCCAGAAGCCGCGTTCGGAATCGGCACGGCGCTCGATGATGCGCTTGGGAATGAGCCGGACGCGGTCGAGACGATCCTCGAGCAGGTAGAGGAGCACAGGCAGCAACGTCATCGCCGCTGCGACGGAGACCAGCGGGATGAGCAACCCGGCGAGACCGAAGCCACGCATGAACGGCAGCGGCATGAAGAGCATGAGCGCGAGGCCGATCGCGACCGCGGTGCCGCTGAAGATCACGGCGCGCCCTGCGGTGTCTAGCGTGCGCGCGATTGCGTCCTCACGGCTGCGACCGGAGCGATGCTCCTCCCGGTAGCGGTAGACCATCAGCAGCGAGTAGTCGATCGCGATCCCGAGCCCGATCAG
Source organism: Actinomycetota bacterium (assembly GCA_046744435.1). GTDB lineage: Bacteria > Actinomycetota > Thermoleophilia > Gaiellales > Gaiellaceae > VAXT01. The sequence goes on from JBKPFP010000069.1 coordinate 5,393, forward strand.
CATGACCAGGTTCGTCAGGTACGTCGACAGGTCCATGAAGTTGGCGAAGATCCAGATGATCCCGAGCGTGACCGGGATCGCGGCCGCGGCCAGCAGCATCGGGAGCAGGAAGGCGAGCGTGCCGAAGACAAAGATGAGGATCGCCATCGCGATCGGGATCGCGATGTAGAGCTCGCCGACCTTCAGGTCCTCGGAGAAGACGGGATCGAGGTCATGCTCGACCGCCGACTGCCCGGTGACGTAGAGCGTCGTGCCGGGAATCGTGCCCGCGGCGTCGCGCATGTCGTCGGTGTGGCCCTTCGCGTCGGCGGGTTGGAGCTCGGAGACGATCGTCGCGCTGGTGACGTCGGGTGAGACCGCGCGGACTTCGGCGACCTTGCCCGTCGGCAGCTCACTAGCTGCGCGCTGCGCCGCCTGCCGCACCTGGGGCACGAGCGCTTCCGCCTGTCCCGGCCTGGTCTTGACGACGACCGAGAACGAGCCCTCCGGCTTCTGGCCGAAGTTGTCCTTGAGGATCGTCGCCGCGTCCTCGCTGTCCGAGCCCGGCAGGACGAAGCGGTTGGTCAGCAGATCGGAAAGGCC
>JBKPFP010000019.1:0-3106 GCA_046744435.1 Actinomycetota bacterium
TGCGCTCGCCGCGCGAGTCCTGCTCGACCACCATCGGGATCAACGGGCTCATCTGGCCTCCCCAGCAGTATGGCGTCGGACCGGGAATCGGCTGCTAGCGTGGGCGGCTCCGACCGGAACCAACCAGGAAGGAGGTGAGCGCGCTGCTCGCACCACCGATAGCGCGGTTCAGGCCGTGAAGGACATCGTCTCGTCTACGGAGGTTGCCGAGACGGGCGGTCTGCGGATGGTCGCCGAGCGGGCCGGAATGCAGGCGAACTTGCAGCTCAACGTCGTTCCGCTGCCCGCCGAGGACGACGAGGTGATCGAAGAGCAGGGAGCCCGAGTCTTCCTCGAACCGGAGGCGGCCTCCTTCCTCGACGACAAGGTTCTCGACGCCAGCGTTGAGCAGAACCGGGTCGCGTTCACGATCGCGGACCAGGTCGAGGAGTAGCCGAAGAGATCGCCTGGCGCGGAGACGTCGCCCACGCGAGGCGGCTTCACCTCTCGGCGCCGCGCGGCAGGCGTTCGTTTCAGGATCGCGAGGCCTAGGGCAGTGAGGGTGTCGGCGTTCGCGAAGTTCGGATCCCCGAGCCGTCGCGATCGCTTTCCGGACGCGCGAAATAAACCCGAGCGCAGCTCGAGCCGGAGAGTGCGCGCGGGCTCTACTCCGTGTGCTCGCCGGGAGCCTCTTGATCGCTGCGCTCAAGTGCGATCCCTCGGATATCGTCGAGAAGTTCGCGGCGCTCCACCCGGACGGCCAACGGTCCGCAGGAGGTGGAGCATGGCGGCGACTACGGGCCTCGTTTGCATCCTGGTGGAGGAAGTGCGCCTTGCTTGTTTCCTGGTGTGTGCTGTTTCGGCGTGCGCTCGCGGTGGCGTGCGCGTTTGGGGTCCCAAAACTCGGGCCCGAAGCTACGAATGCCCTGATTTACAGGCGGAACCGGAGTTTTGACACCCCGCAGGGCTCGCGTCTCGCTCGAGGCGAAACCCCGATTTGCAGGCGCTTTCATGGAGAAGACGCTCCGACAATGTCAGTGTCCGATTTTTCGGTCCTCGAGTTCCGGGTCGTACCGCCAATCGGGGGAAGATATATGTCACTATCTCCCCGCTCGGCACACCTAGGAAGGGGAGAGCCTGATGAGGAGGTACGGATTCGCGGCGGCGTTCATCGCGCTGGCCGCGGCGACGTTTACGGCGGCGGCGTCGGCCGACGTCAAGATCACCGACCGGGCCTACGTCCGCGCCGACGGCGGCTCCGACGCCGTCATCTCGTCGTGCAGCAGTGATGCGACGACACCGGGACCGGGCGGAGACCTGGGCGGCGAGCGGCAGGCGAACGAGCCGGCCGTCGCAGTCAGACCAGGCGAGGCGAATTTCGTCGTGGCGAGCTCCAACGACTACTGCACTGTGCCGTTCACGCTCGACGCGTGGCAGGGGATCTACGTCTCGACCAACGGCGGCACGAGCTGGACGGACTCGCTGTTGCCCGGCTACCCAGGCGACACGAGCGTCGACGGGCAGGCTTCGCCACTCGAGACGAACTCGGGCGACCCGCTTCTCGACTGGGACAACGACGGGCACCTGTTCGCCGGCGGGATCTCGTTCAACCGCACCGAGACGAACCCGAGCGGCCTCGTGACCCCGACGAACGGCCACGTCTACGTTGCCAGGTACACGAGGAGCGCTTCCGCTCCGCTCGGGATCGACTTCGACCAGACGGTAATCGTCGGGCAGGGCACGCCCGGACAGTTCCCGTTCGCGGGCCGCTTCCACGACAAGCCCTCGCTGCGGGTCGATGACTGGGGCCCGAGCCGGTTCGAGGGCAACGTCTACATCTCGTGGACGATCTTCCCGGGCTTCGGCGCAGACAAGATTCTGTTCTCGCGCTCGACGGACGGCGGGCTGACGTTCTCGAGGCCGATCGTGATCTCACAGGGCCTGGCAAACGCGCAAGACAGCGACATCGCAGTCACGCCCGACGGGACCGTCTACGTGGTCTGGGGCGAGTTCGAGTCGACGTCGCCGAACGTGAACGACGAGCTCGTCTTTGTCAAGTCGACGGACGGCGGCGCGCACTTCAGCGTCCCACAGACGGTGACGCCGATCGTCCGCTACGACTCGCGCGACACGTACGTCTCCGGCGGCACGGCCCGCGACTGCGGAGACGGCGTCTTCCTGTGCGTCTCGCGTTTCGTGTTCTCGCGGAACGGGTCGGCCCCGCAGATCGCGGCGGACGACAACGGGAACCTGTACGTGACGTGGGAGCAGCTCACGCCCACGGCGAGCAACGGCGACACGTACCGGCCAGACGGCCAGTCGCGCGTCCTCGTGACGAAGTCGACGAACGGTGGGACGAGCTGGAGCGCGGGGGTCGCGGTCGACGCACAGCCGAGCGGGCACCAGTACTTCCCGAACATCGAGTACAACAAGGCGACCGACGAGCTCGGGATCGTCTACTACGACTCGCGAGCCGACCCGTTCTACTCGGTCTTTCGGCCGATCGGAAACCAGGCGAACCCGGCCGGCGGGAGCGGCCTGAGCTCGTGCGGGAGCTCGAGCTCGGTGCCGTGCAACGTCCTGAACACGTTCATCGCCACCTCGAGCACCGGCGTCACGTGGACGCCGTCGCTCGTCTCGTCCGTCGGCCACCAGCCGCAGTACGAGATGTTCAGCAACCGCGACGTGCCGTTCCACGGCGACTACCTCTGGGTCGACGCGAAAGGGACGACGTTCTTCGGTGCCTGGACGGACAACCGCGACGTCGTCCCGGGCACCGATCCGCGCGAGTCGGTGCAGGACGGCTTCGACGTCCTCCAGTGCCGGACGCAGAACCCGGACGGCTCCTTCAGCGCCGACAACTGCGCCAACGCCGGCGGCCTCGACCAGAACATCTACGGCGGGACTCCCTAACCGTCCAACCAGCGGACACGAGAAGGGCGGCCGTTGAGCCGCCCTTCTCGGCCCGCAACGAAGTTCGTCCCTGCCCCGAAGAGTGTCGTCGCCGCTGCCACTCTCGCGCGTCAAGGGAGATCAACGTAATTAACCCCGCGCGCGCAAGCGCAGCGGCCGGTTTGACTTGCGACGCGAAGGATTTACGGCGATCGAGTCGTCCCTCCCGGACGCG
>JBKPFP010000172.1:0-6023 GCA_046744435.1 Actinomycetota bacterium
CTGGGCGTCGCTATCATGCGGCCGCCGCTACGCGTTCCCCGGTAGCTCAATTGGCAGAGCATCCGGCTGTTAACCGGAGGGTTGTTGGTTCGAGTCCAACCCGGGGAGCTACAGGAAAGCCCCGCATACGCGAGGCTTTCCGTTTTCAGCTTCGGAGACAGGATCGCGCCGCTGGCAGCGCGGTGGCAGCGCCACTTCGCCAGTTAGGCGCCGAAGCCGTGCTCGAGCATCCGCCGGCGGGCCTCCTCACGCTGCGCCTTCTCGAACGAGCGGGCGTACCCAGACCTCCGGGAAAACCACACCGACTACAACGAGGTGCCGATCGGCAACGAGGCGGACTCCTACGCGGTGTTCTGGCAGAAGTGGAAGACCGGGGGCATCCCGACCTTCAGCGACTCCCACTGGTGCCTGCCGGTCTATCCCCTGGACTTCGTCAAGGTGTACTCCCCCAATCCTGACGCGTGACCCGGAGGTGTGCACGCACGGGCGGTTGGTCGGCGTCGTCGTCGCGAACGCCGAGCACCCGCAGCGTCCGGGACGATCCAGATCAAGCGGGCGCGGTTGATTCTCCTCGCAAGTAGTCGATGTCCAGGCCCTTATAGAACCAGGAGGCGGCGAACGCCCAGACCGCCACCCATTCGCCGACGATCACCGGCTTCCAGATATCCCATCCTGCGTACTTCGCTGTGATCTTGTTGGCGATGATCCACGCCCCCGCCGCCGCGATGGCAATGGCGCAGCCGAAATGCCACCTCCGCCAGAACGTCTGTGAAAACCTCCCTTGCTGGGTTCGGCGGCGGGCTTCCCGCACCCCGAACAGGAAGGTGATCGCGCCAAGCGATCCGATGAATAGCCCCGCAGCGGTGTAGTGGACTTCCTGCACGAAAGATTCGTTCCATTCCTGTAGCGGCGTGAGCTCTTTGAAGTACGACGGCGTCCCGGTCGGAAACCCGACCACGAAGATCACGGCGACTGCGGCGGCGATGCTCAGGATGTTTTCCAACGAAGGCTCGACGACCTTGTACACGAGGAGGAAGGCCGCGGTTGCGCTCAGCACGCCGATAAACCATTCCCTTGCCCCCGAGTAGTAGTACTCGCTGAGCGAACCGCGGAACCACGGGCGATCGTCATAGTCCCACGCTTTGCCGATGCCCACGAGCAAGAGTGGGAGGGCGAAGCCGAGAAGACCGCTGCCGGTGCGCATAACCATGAATGACTTCACGTACCGACTGTCGGGCGGCCGCGTTTCAAGAGTGAGCGACGGCTTGAGCCATTCAGGCGCCTTGCCGAGGAACCACCTCAACCACCTGGGCAGCTTCTGGTCGGGCATCGGCGAACCTCGCTTTCGTCGGTGTCCCAGGGCGGGGCCGGCGACGCGCTCGCCCTTTTTCTTCCTCCGGAGTCTCGCCCTTTTCTCCCTCGGAGTCTAGGAGGGGCCAGGCGGCGACCCGAACGCCCGGGCGCTTGCCACGACCGGGCCCCTCGCGAATCTACGAAACGTCAGGCGGCGGCGTTGTCGTCGAATCGATGCGCAATTTCTGTCCGTTGACAGCGATACGGCCATGCGGCATCGGTATCGCCGTCAATCGAAAGGGGTTCTATGCGTAGACCACTCGCGACCCTCCTCGTCACCGCTGTTGCCGCCCTCGGCGCAGTCGGTTCCGGTGCGGCAGCACCTGTCAACTTCACCGCCGCCGGCGTCCTCTACCTCACGTACCGGCCGTCGAGCGAGTAAGGGAGTCGCGATGCTTCCGCCCGCTCAAGCCGGGCGAGGCGCCGTTCACCGGCGGAGCACACGTAGAACTCATGTGCTCTCCTGGTCGCGGCGACGGATCGTTCGCTTGGCCAGCTCGAGGACGGGGACCACGGTGAAGGCGGTGCCGGCGACGATCAGCCACGTGGCGAGCGACAGGCTCCGCGTCCCGAAGGCTTCTTGCAGGAACGGAACGTTGACGACGAGCGTGACGAGCAGGAGCTCCCACAGGATCGCCAGGTTCAGCCACGTGTTGGCGAAGGGCGCGTCGAGCACCGAGTTTCGGTCGGAGCGGAAGCTGTACGCCTTGAAGAACTCGATCAGAACGAGCGTCGCGAACGTCATCGTCATCGCCTCGGCCCGCGGCCTCCCCGAGGAGAGCGCCCACGTGAACAACCCCAGCGTGACGATCGCCGACCAGGCCCCGCCGACCGCGATCAGCGTGACGATGGGCCTAGTGAAGATGCCCGTCCTCCTGCTCCGCGGCGACCGGCGCATAAGATCGGGCTCGTTCGGGTCGACCGAAAGGGCGAGGGCCGGGAGGCCGTCGGTGGCGAGGTTGACGTAGAGGATCTGTACGGCGCTGAGCGGGAGCGGCTTGCCCAGCACCGACGCGCCGAGCAGGAGGCCGATCTCACCGAGGTTCGCGGCGAGCAGGTACATCAGGTACTTCTTGATGTTGGCGAAGACGCCGCGCCCCTCTTCCACGGCTGCGACGATCGAGGCGAAGTTGTCGTCAGTGAGCGTCATCTCCGCCGCCTCCTTTGCGACATCTGTGCCCGTGACGCCCATGGCGACGCCGATGTCGGCCTTCTTGAGCGCGGGCGCGTCGTTGACGCCGTCGCCGGTCATCGCGACGGCGTGGCCCCGGCGCTGCAGGGCGGTGACAACACGCAGCTTGTGCTCGGGCGACACGCGCGCGTAGACCTCAATCGCCTCGACCTCCCCCTCGAGCTCCGCGTCGTCCATGGCGTCCAACTCGCCGCCGGTGACGGCTCGGCCGTCCGTGAGGATGCCGAGCTCGCGCGCGATCGCCTGGGCCGTGAGTGGGTGGTCGCCGGTGATCATCACCGGCTTGATGCCTGCCTGCGCGCAGGTCTCCACCGCCCTTCTGGCCTCCGGCCGCGGCGGGTCGATCATCCCGATGAGCGCGAGGAACGTCAGCTCGCGCTCGGCGCTCGCGAGCGTGGCGTCCGATTGCCGGGCCACGGCGAGGACGCGCAGCGCCTCGCCCGCCATCTGCCGCGCGGTCGACAGGAGCGCGTCGCGGGCGGCGCCGTGGAGCGGCGCCTCGGCGGAGCCCGTGAGCTGCCGCGTGCAGGCCCCGAGGATCACCTCGGGCGCTCCCTTGGCGAAGGCGACCGATCCGTCGGGCGTCGCATTCAGCGTAGTCATCCGCTTGCTCTCCGAGGTGAACGGGATCTCGTTCACGCGCGGGAAACGCGCTTCGAGCTCGGCCCGCTCCAGACCGACCTTGCCCGCGGCGACGAGAAGCGCGCCCTCCGTGGGATCGCCGGCGACCCGGGTCTGGCCATCGTCCTCGCTCCGCACGAGGCGCGCGTCGGAGGCGAGGACGGCGGCGCGTAGCGCCTCGAGCAGTGCCGGGGGATAATCGACCGGCGAGCCGTCCCGCAGGACGTCGCCGTCGGGATCGTCGCCCGAGCCGCGCAGCTCGACCATCTGCCCGTCGGCGAACACCTTGCGCACGGTCATCTCGTCCTTCGTCAGCGTCCCTGTCTTGTCGGCGCAGATGACGGACACGCTGCCGAGCGTTTCGATCGCGGGCAGGCGACGGACGAGCGCGTTGCGCTTGACCATCCGCTGCGCCGCGAGCGTGAGCGAGATGGTAATAACCGCCGGAAGGGCCTCGGGAACGACGGCGACCGCCAGCGCCGTTCCGAACAGCAGCATCTCCAGGAAGGGCTGGCCACGGACCAGACCGAACGCGACGACGAGCAGCACGACGACGACGGCGGCCCGCGCGAGGATCATCGCCACCCGGTCGAGGCTCACTTGGAGAGGCGTCTTCGCCCGCTCGATCGTCTCGAGCATCCGGGCGATGCCGCCGAACTCTGTGTCCATGCCCGTGGCGACGACGAGCGCGCGCCCCCGGCCATACGTGACGCTTGTGCCGGTGTAGACCATGTTCCTACGGTCGCCGATCGGCAGGTCCGCCCCGGACAGCGCATCGGTGTGCTTCTCGACCGGAAGAGATTCACCAGTCAGCGCCGACTCCTCGGCCTGGAGGTTGACGGCCTCGACCACCCGTCCGTCGGCGGAGGCCCTGTCCCCGGCCCGCAGCAGCATCAGGTCACCTGGCACGAGCTCGCGCGCCGGAACGTTGACCTCGTCCCCGTCGCGCAGGACGGTCGCGGTCGGCGCCGCCATCTGTCGGAGGGCTTCGATCGCGCGTTCGGCCCGGTACTCCTGCACGAACCCCAGCACGGCGGCGAGCACCACGATCGCCGCGATCACGAGCGCCTCGGTCGCGTGCCCAAGCACGATCGACAGGCCGACGGCGGCGAGCAGGATCAGGATCAGGACGTTCTTGAACTGCTCGAGCAGGAGCCTCCACGGCGCGACCGTGTGCGCGGCCGGAAGCTCGTTCGGGCCGTACTGCGCGAGTCGGCGGGCCGCCTCCTCGCCGCTCAGGCCGGAGTCCGGCGACGTGCCGAGCGCGTCCACAACCCCGTCGATCTCGAGGCTGTGCCAGGCGTCGCCTGCCCGGGCCGCGGGAGCGGCCGGCACCAGCACCGGGGCAGAAGCTGATCTAGCCATCGGTTCCGCGCCGCCGGACGGGTTAAGCCGGCGCGGTGGGCTCGTGCTGGACGACGAGCACCGAGCAGCGCGTCGCGTAGACGACTCGCTCGACGACGCTGCCGCCCCAGCGACGACCGCGCTCGCGGCCGCGCCCCACGACGACCAGGCTGCCCGTGCTCGCGGCATGCGCGACGGCATCCGCGAGCGGCCCAGGATCGAGCAGGGCCTCGTCGCGATCTGCTCGCAGCACTGCGAGATCGACCGCGTCCGCCAGGCCGACCACCGGCAAGAGCTCGCAGCCCAGGCGGCCGGCGAGGGAGCGGGCGGTGGCCTCCGCCGCGCGGGACTCGGGCGACCCGTCGACGGCGACCACGATCCGCTCCGGCTTGTGCGGTCCCCAGCCGGGGCGGGCGAGCAGAACCGAGCACGGCGCGTCGTGCAAGGCCTCGACGTCGTGCCCCCCGAATGTCAGCGCCATCAGGCGCCGGTGCGGCCGCACGCCGACCGCGATGAGCGTGGCGCCCCGACGCGAGCACTCGCCGCAGAGCAGGTCGACGAGTCGCCCCGACGCCAGAATCACCTCGTCGGCCTCGACGAGCTCCCTCGCTTGGGCGAGATCGTCGGACACCGCGGAGACGAGATGGTCGTCGGCCTCGACGGCCGCCAGCCCCGCTTGCGCGGCCAGGTACCGCTCGGCGACCGCGAGCAGCACGAGTCGGCCGTCCGACGATCGCAGGACGCCCGCCTGCGCGGTGGCGACGAGGCTCTCCGGTGTCGCGTCGATGCCGACGAGGACGTGGCCGAAAATGGAATCGACATCGGCACCGCCGGGCCGGCTTCCGGTCGAGGCGGTCGCGTTCGTTCGCATGAGACACCTCCGAAGGAGTTGCGGACTAAGTCCCTCGTAGGTCTCTCCCGCCCGTTCGGGCCGCTCTGCCGGGCCCACCAGGCCGCGAAATGACGACAGAGCGCGCGGGGATACTCCCCTACGCCGATGGAGGATAGCGGCTCGCGTCGAGGTCCATCGGACCTCCTTCCGGTGCCACGGTCCGAGGCGCGCCGCCTACGTCGTCGGGCCCCTCTAGCCGCAGCGGCGCGAGAGCCTAGACGATCCGAATTTTCGGACCGCGTGGTTACCGAAACCCGGCCCAAGCCGTGGCCATTAGTGGCCCAAACGTCCCGCGAGTCACCCCAGGAGCAAGGCCGCGGCGTCTCCGCGAAATCGCCGGGATGCCGCTAACCCATCAGGGTTTGCGCTACTTCGGTCGTCTGGGTCGAAACCGTCGGCGCGGCCGGTCACGCCGGAGGTCGCGGGATCGAGTCCCGTCGCACCGCGTAACATTGCACCGCTCGATCCAGTCGATCTACCGCTCCGGCCGCCAGCCGCTGACCCGCTTGAACCGCTCGTTCGAGACGTGGTCGCGGTCGCGACAGACGTTGTAGATGCCGCTCGGAAGGGCGAGCGCCGCATGAAGGGCGCGCCCTGCGTCAGCAACATGCAGGGTAGAGC
>JBKPFP010000319.1:0-2338 GCA_046744435.1 Actinomycetota bacterium
GCTCGAGGCCGAAGACGCGGACGAGCGCGAGCGCGGCGTCTCGCGGGAGCGGCGTGCGCGGCAGGTGGCGCGCACGACCGGGCAGTTCCTCTTCGCGCTCGTCGCGCCGCAGTGGGACTGCGAGGTGCTCGAGATCGGCGGTTCGCGCGGCTACTCGTCGATCTGGCTCGGGGCGGGCGTTCGCCACCTCGGTGGCCGCGTGCTCTCGCTCGAGAACGACCCGGCGAAGGTCGACGCCTGGCGGCGCAACGTGACGGAGGCCGGGCTCGAGGAGTGGGTCGAGCTGGTCGAAGGCGATGCGTTCGAAGAGCTGCCTCAGATCCAGGACGTGTTCGACGTCGTCTTCCTCGACGCGGAGAAGGAGGACTACGAGCGCCTCTTCGACCTGTCGCGGGACAAGGTCGAGCCGGGTGGGCTCGTCGTCGCCGACAACGTGCTCTCGCACGAGGAGACCCTCGGCGCCTACTCACGGGCGCGGCAGGCCGACCAGGGCATCGAGAGCGTCACCGTCCCGCTCGACCGCGGCCTCGAGCTCTCGGTCATCCTCAGCGAACGCGCCTAGCCGAGCCGCGTCCGGTGCCTGGCACCGGACATGTCTCGCTCACCTTGACGCGCGTCCGGTCCGACCGGCTACAGTAGGACTACCGCGGAAAGGAGGTGGTCCGACTTGACAGATTCCAGTACGGGCAGTGGAGGTACCAGCGGGTAAGGGCGTGTCCCCGGCACCTACGGGGAATCGCCTAGCCAGCGTAGGGGGCGCGCGTTACGCGCCGCCGTCTTGCTAGCGAGACGGCTGGAAGCGCCCTTACCACTCCATCGCTGGTCACCGGAACAGGGGGGTCGGTCATGTTGCCGACCCCCTTTCTTTTTGCGCGAGATCCGGCCTTCGGGTAGGAAGGTCCCGTGCGAGCTGTCCTTCTCCTCGCCGTCGCGGTCATCGCAGCCGGTTGCGGAGCCGACGGCTCGAACAGCGGCGGTAGCGCGGACAGCGAGCTGGCGAAGACGACGCTGCCCGTAGAGGACTACGTTCGCCGGGCCGACGACATCTGCAGGGACACGGTGAGACGCGTTCTCGAGCTCAGAGACGAGGTGAAGGGAACGCCCACCGCGAAGGAAGCCGCCGCGGTGCTCGAACGGCAGCTGATGATCATCCGGGAGATGCGGGCTCGTCTGGCGGCTCTCGGCTCGCCGCAGGGCAAGCGCGACGTTGCCGAGGAGTTCATCGCGGACGTCCACGATGCCGAGCCCCATCTGGCGGACACGATCGACGCGCTCAAGGACGGCGACCAACGCCGAGCGGAAGCGGCGGGGCAGCGCTATCGGGAGGCGACGATGGAGAGCGCGCGGCAGGTCCGCGACTCGGGCCTGGACTTCGAGGTCTGCGGAAGCGGCGCTTAGGTAGTCGCGCGCCGCAACTGGTCGTCCAGCGGGACGAGCGGCAGCTGGAACGTCTGCACCGCATCGTCGTTGGTGACGACGTTGTCGCCCAGCTCGAGCATCTTCAGCAGGTCGCGGGTGAGCGGGATGTTGCCGGGCAGCCGCTCGGTGAGCAGCGCGTTCACCCGCATGAAGCCGATCGGCATGTGCACGCTCGGCCGCCGCACGCCGAGGATCCGCTTCAGCCGCTCCCAGAACTCGTTCCAGCTGACGGCGTCCGGGCCGCCGAGTTCGAACATCCGGTTCGTCGCCGGCTCGTGGTCGATCGCCTTCGCGAAGTAGGCGGCCATGTCATCGACCCAGATCGGCTGGATGCGCTGCCGGCCGGAGCCGATGATCGGCGTCACCGGCGCGACCTTGGCGAGCTTGCGAAACGTCGGGAGGATGCCGCCGTCGCGACCGAACAGGAAGCTGGGCCGGAAGATGACGTGCGGCAGGCCCGACTGCTGGACGTCCTGCTCCGTCTGCCACTTCGCGCCGTAGTACGGAACGGCGTCCTTTGTCTCCTCGGTCGTGCCGAGCGCGCTCATGTGCACGAAGCGGCCGACGCCGGCGTCGCGTGCGGCGGCCAGGAGATCGCGGGTGCCCTGGACCATGACCCGCTGGAACTGCTCCGGCTTCCCTTGCCGGATCGCGGCGAAGTGCATGACCACGTCGACTCCTTCGACAGCGTGCCTCAGGCTCGAGGGGTCGGTCATGTCGCCTTCGACCACCTCGCAGCCCCAGCTCGCGAGCTTCTCAGCCTTCCGCCGGTCACGGACAAGGCCGCGGACCTCGCGGCTCTGCTCACGGAGCAGGTGAACGACGTGGCCCCCGGCGAACCCGTTCGCGCCGGTGACGAGGATCACTTCGCCGGCTCGCGCTCGAAGTTTTGCCAGTAGCGGCTCGGGGTCGGTCCCGC
>JBKPFP010000280.1:0-3414 GCA_046744435.1 Actinomycetota bacterium
GTACCGCCGCCGCGTCGATTCGTTCTACGACCAGACCGTCGCCGACACGTACGACCTGTACCAGCGACGCCTCTTCGCCGCGAACGCCGTCGACTTCGACGACCTGCTGATGCTCACGGTCGACGTGCTCGAGCGGTTCCCCGAAGCCAAGGAACGCTGGCAGAAGGCGTTTCGCTACGTCCTCGTCGATGAGTACCAGGACACGAACCACGCGCAGTACCGGCTGCTTCAACTCCTGGCCGAGAAGCACAGGAACGTTTGTGTCGTCGGCGATCCCGATCAGTCCATCTACGCCTTCCGCGGCGCGGATATCCGCAACATCCTCGAGTTCGAACGCGACTTCGGGGACACCACCACGATCCCGCTGGAGCAGAACTACCGCTCGACGAACACGATCCTGAGGGCCGCGAACGCCGTCATCTCGCAGAACCGCGAGCGAAAGCCGAAGAACCTCTGGTCGGACCTGGGCGACGGCGAGCCGGTGCGGGTCCTGGAGGTCGAGGACGAGCACGCCGAGGCGCGCTTCGTCGCGGCGGAGATCGCACGCCTCGTCGACGAGGGTGTCAACGGCAGCGAGATCGCGGTTTTCTACCGGACGAACGCCCAGTCGCGCGTGCTCGAGGACGTCCTCGTCCGCCAGGGCATCGCCTACCAGGTGATCGGCGGCCCGCGCTTCTACGAGCGCGCCGAGATCAAGGACGTGATCGCCTACCTGCAAGTGATCGACAATCCGTACGACGCGGTCAGCCTGCTGAGGATCGCCAACCGCCCGCGGCGCGGGATCGGCGACGCGAGCCTCGCCCGCCTGCAGACCTACGCCGACGCCCACGGCCTCTCGCTGTGGGAGGCGCTCGAGCACGCCGAGGAGGCCGGAGTGGGGGCGGCGCCGCTCCGCGCCGTCCAGGGGCTGCGCACCCTGCTGCAGTCGCTGATGGCCGGCGCGCTCGAGCTGAGGGTGCCGGAGCTGCTCGACCGCGTCCTCCAACGCAGCGGCTACTTGGAGGCGCTCGAGGCCGAGCGCACGATCGAGGCCCAGGGCCGGATCGAGAACCTCCAGGAGCTGGTCGGCGTCGCCCAGGAGTATCAGGAGCAGGCCGACGAGCCCAGCTTGTCCAGCTTCCTCCAGGAGCTCTCGCTCTACTCGGAGCAGGACGCGATCCGCGGCGAGCAGAGCCTCGTCACGTTGATGACGCTGCACAACGCGAAGGGCCTCGAGTTCCGCGCCGTCTTCATGATCGGCATGGAGGAGGGCATCTTCCCGCACTCGCGCTCGCTCGAGGAAGCGATGCTCGAGGAGGAGCGGCGCCTCTGCTACGTCGGCATGACTCGCGCCCAGGAGCGGCTGACCCTTACGCACGCCGCCTCGCGTTCGCTCTGGGGCGCACGCAACTACAACCTTCCGTCCCGCTTCCTGGACGAGCTCCCGGAAGACGACGGCGTCGAGCGCGAGCGCCTGCGGCCCGCTTCCTGGGACAGCTACCGCTCGCCCGCGCCGGTGGCGCCGCGCGCCGACCTGCCCACGCTCGCCACCGGCGACTCCGTCCGCCACGGCACACTCGGCGAGGGCGTCGTCACGCAGATCGAGCCCGGCAACGTCGTCACCGTGCGCTTCGAAGACGGCGTCGAGCGGCGCCTGATGCTCGAGTACGCGCCACTGGAGCGCATCTGATGGAGCTCGACGTCCGCGTCATCTCCGAGGACGAGCGTCGCCGCTGGTTCGAGGTCTGCAACATCGCGTTCTCCGGCGAGCTCCGGGACGAGGAGTTCGAGAACGAATCGAAGCTCATGCCCCTGGAGCGCATGCTCGGGGCCTACGCGGACGGCGCCCTCGTGGGCACTGCCGCCGACTACCCGTTCGAGCTGACGATCCCGGGCGGCGAGCTGCCGGCGGCCGGCGTGACCGCGGTCGGCGTCCTCCCGAGCCACCGCCGGCGAGGCGCGCTCTCCGGACTGATGCGGCGCCAGCTGGCCGACGCGCGACGCCGCGGGGAGCCGCTCGCCGTCCTCTGGGCCTCGGAGGGCGGAATCTACGGCCGCTACGGCTACGGCATCGCCACGAAGGCCGTGGGCATGGAGGCCGACCGCGACCGCATGGTCTTCGACGCGCCCCCGGACGCCGGCGCGCTCGTGCGTCTCGTCGAGGCGGATGAGGCGGCCGAGGCCTTCCCGCCGATCTACGACCGCGTGCGCGCCGAGACGCCCGGGATGTTCAGACGGTCGGAGGACTGGTGGAAGCTCTACCGGCTGGCCGATCCCGAGCACCGCCGGCGAGGCGCGGGGCCGAAGTTCCACGCGCTCCTGGAGCTCGACGGGCAGCCCGAGGCGTACGCGAGCTACCGCGTGAAGCAGAACTGGGACGAGGGCTTCCCGCAGTCGAGGCTGATGGTCGGGGAGGCGGTCGGAACCTCGCCGCGCGCGACGCGGGAGCTCTGGCGCTTCCTGTTCGGGGTCGACCTCGTCGGTCGCGTCCAGGCCTGGCCGCTCCCCCCGGACAATCCGCTCTTCCTGCTCACGAAGGAGCCGAAGCGGCTCCGCCTGAGCACCGGCGACGGGCTCTGGCTCCGGATCCTCGACGTCGAGCGTGCGCTCTCCGCCCGCTCCTACGCCACGGAGGGAGACCTAGTGCTCGAGCTTGCCGACTCGCACGTGCCCGAGAACGAGGGCACGTGGCGGCTCTCGGCACAGGACGGCGCCGCCTCCGTCGATCGAGCGCGGGAGCCCGAGCTTCGCCTCGGCGTCGCCGCGCTCGCATCGGCATACCTGGGCGAGGTCTCGTTCTCGGAGCTCCGGGGCGCCGAGCTCGTCGAGGAGCTCGCCGAGGGGGCGGCCGCCCGCGCGGACGCGCTCTTCCGCGGTGCTCGTGCACCGTGGTGCCCCGAAGTCTTCTGAGCAGGGTCTTCGCGATTGCATTCCGCCGCCCCGGGTATCGGGGCTGGCATGAGAAGACACCTACTGCTCGTTGCGCTCGCGGCCGTCGGCTTCGCGTTCGGCTTCGCAGGGTGCGGCGACGACAATGGCGGGTCGTCCGACACCACGACTACGGACACGACGGCCAGCCTTCCCACGACGACGGAAGGCGCGACCACCGACGAGACCGGGACCGACGAGACCGAAACCGGCGAGACCGACGAGGACAACGGCGGAAACAGGGGCTCCGGCGGCGGAGGCGGGGGCTAGCCGCTCGCGCGAGGGGCTCGGTGGGAGGGCACCGAGCCCGCCGGCACGTGACAATCAGCCGCGCAGATGCGCGCGCGCCGGACGATCACCGTGGTCGGCTGCCATGCGGGCGGCGAGATCGGAAACGTCGTCGTGGGCGGGGTGCTGCCGCCCGCCGGCGAGACGGTCTTCGACCAGATGCGCACGCTTCGCGACGGCGACGACTCGCTGCGCAGGCTGCTCCTCCGCGAACCGCGC
>JBKPFP010000246.1:0-7108 GCA_046744435.1 Actinomycetota bacterium
ACCGGCTTGTAGCCGGCGAGGATCTTCGAGCCCGCGGTCGTCTCGACGCCCTTCGTCGAGATCACGTCCTTGAGTGCAATCGGCACGCCGTCGCCCTCCGCCTCGTCGACCGTCGTCAGGTACGCGTGCAGCTCACCGTCGCGCTCGGCGATCGCCTCGAGGTAGGCGCGGTGGAGCTCGGCGGCCGAGACCTCGCCGCGCTCGAGCAGGCGGGCGGCGCCCTCGGCGGTCAAGCGCAGCGTGTCGATCACGTGACTGACCGCCCTGGGTCCGGTACCCCCAACCTCCTCCCCACTGCGAGCCTAGCGGGGAAATTCGCGCGCGTGGGAAACGCGAAGGAGCCGAAACCGTGTCGACGCAAATCGTTCATGCCGGCGGGACGCGGAAGAAGCCGCCCTCGCGGTCCGGCGCGTTCGCAAGCGCTTCCTCCTGAGACAGGGACGGCTGCGGCTCGTCCGGCGCCCACACGTTCGCGAGCTCGAGCGGGTGCGAGGTCGGCTCGACGCCCTCGAGGTCGAGCTCGCCGACCTTGCCGACGGCCTCGAGGATCGCGCTCAGCTGTGCACCGAGGCGCTCGACCTCCTCCTCCGTCAGCGCAAGCCTCGCGAGCCGCGCGACGTGCAACACCTCATCGCGTGAAATCGCCACGCCGAAGACATCCTCCCAAAAAAAGCGGGCCCCTTCCGGGGCCCGCATGCTCGGTTCCGAAAGGGAAGCTAGATCGGCTGGACGTTCGACGCCTGCAGGCCCTTGTCGCCCTGCACGACCTCGAACTCAACGCGCTGACCCTCGGTCAGCGACTTGTAGCCCTCCATCTGAATCGCGGTGTGGTGGACGAAGACGTCGTCCTCGCCACCCTCGCGCTCGATGAAGCCGTAGCCCTTCTCGTTCGAAAACCACTTGACGGTGCCCTGAGCCAAGCTGTCCTCCTTACTTACAAAGAAACGACGGCCCGGGCACCGAGCCGCCGAACTTCCTATACAACGGGCGCAACCATATCAGGCTCCCGGGAACGGGAGGAGCCCACGGCGGAAACGGGCCGCACGAACCGCATTTTTCAGCAGCATCGCGATCGTCATCGGGCCCACTCCGCCCGGCACCGGCGTGATCAGAGCCGCACGCTCCGCGACGGCCGGGACGACGTCGCCGACGAGCTTCTCCTCCGAGCGGTTCATGCCCACGTCGATCACGACAGCGCCTTCACGCACGTGGTCGGGACCGACCAGCGCTGTCTGCCCGACGGCCACGACCAGGACGTCCGCCTCGCGCGTCCGAGCCGCCAGGTCGACCGTCCGCGAGTGGCAGATCGTGACCGTGGCGTTCGCGTGCAGCAGGAGCAGCGACACGGGCCGGCCGACGATGTTGCTCCGCCCCACGACCACCGCGTGCGCGCCCTGGAGCGGGACGTCGTACTCTTCCAGGAGCGCCATGATCCCGACCGGCGTCGCCCCGACGAGCGTCGGCTCGCCCAGGAGCAGGTGCCCTTGATTGAACGGATGGAGGCCGTCGACGTCCTTGATCGGTGCGATCGCGCCGATCACGCGTCCCTCGTCGATGTGGTCGGGAAGCGGCAGCTGGACGAGTAGGCCGTCGATCGCGTCGTCGGCATTGAGCTCGGCGACGAGCTCGAGCAACTCGTCCTCGGGCGTCTCCGCCGGCAGGCGCAGGTCCCGCGAGACGATGCCGACCTCGCTCGCCGCCTTGTGCTTGAGCCGGATGTAGATCTCCGAGGCCGGCTCGTCGCCGACGAGCACCGTCGCCAATCCGAGCCCGCCGAGCTCGCGCACCTCCTCGGCCACCTCGGCGCGCACCCGCTCGGCAAGGGCCTTTCCGTCGATGAGCCGTGCAGCCAACTAGCGGATGGGCAGCTCGACGTCGCTGACGTCGAGGCCGAGCGACTCCGCGAGGCGCACGCCGATCTCGAGGTCCTCCTTCAGGCGCTCGAGATCTCGCGAGCGCATCGCGCTGCCGATGAACGCGCGCTCCTGCGGCCGCCACAGCGCATGCTCGATGAAGATCGGCAGCAGCCGGTTCGCCGCCTCGACGAGCTTCTGGTTCGTCTTCTTGGAAGCGTTCTCCAGCAGGACCTTCTCGTAGGCCATGCCGGCGCCGTGGTGGATGCCGTCGTCGGTCGCGAGCCGGTTGCAGAGATCCTCGAGCACCGTCCCACGCGACGAGCGGGCGATCAGGCGGAAGCGGGAGATGATCAGCCGCTCGTAGAAGACCTGCATCTGGAAGACCTTCTCCTCGAGCGTGTCCGCCTCGAGCGTCATGTGCGCCAGCTCGTCGAGGTACGGGTCGCGCTCGGCGGTGCCGCCCGCCTCCTCGATCAGCTTCAGCCACGCCTCGGTGTGGCGCGACTCGTCCTGCACCATCGTCGAGTAGTAGAGCTTCGCCTCGTGGTCGGGCGCGATGTTCAGGAGCTGCGACGCCATCGAGCACGCGAGCATGTCCGCCTGCAGCTGCTGGGTGAGCACGGAGCGCCACATGTCCCGCCGCCTGGCCCGCCGCTGCGGCGTGCCCTTGCCCTCCGGGATGGGCGGGATCTCGCCCCAGGGCAGGTCGCGGACCTGCCACTCCTGCTTCTTCGCGAGCTCGTAGAAGCGCAGGACGCCGGCGAAGCTGTCGCGCTCGCCGGGCGGGTTCTCGACGACTTGGGTCGTGGCCATGCGCGGGAGATTATCCGCTGACCGCGCCGACTAAGCTCCGCCACGTGGAACTGAAGCGCTGGCCGCGGAAGAACGACCCCGACTCGATCCGGGCCCGCCAGGAGGCACTCGATGGACGGGTCGAGCGCGAGGTCTTCGAGCACGACCTGACGCCCTGGGCCACGGCGCAGGAGGCCTTGACCGGCGTCTCGGTGATCCCGACCGCCGTGATCGGGCCGCTGACGGTCTCGCTCGGGGAGTACGAGCTCAGCGAGCCCGAGGGCGCTGTCGTCGAGCGCGGACGCTCCGTCGAGGAGGTCTTCGTCCCGCTCGCCCACACGGAGGGCTCCATGTCGGACTCGCTCTACCGCGGCGCGCGGGCGGCGGCGGAGTCCGGCGGCTTCCGCACGGAGGTGCTCGGCGACCGGATCACGCGCGCCTCGTGCTTCGTCTGCCGCTCGGTCGAGGAGGCCGCCGCCCTCGCCCGCTGGATCGATGGCGAGCTTCCGACGATGCGCGAGTGGCTCGAGGCCCGCGACGAGCCCTGGATCTCGAATTGGGCCAAGCTGAGAGAGGCCGAAACGCACGTCGTCGGGCCGATGTGCCACGTCATGTGGGCGTTCACGACCGGGGACGCGGTGGGCGCGAACATGATGACCCGCAACGCGTACGCGCTGAACATGGGCTACGTCATGGAGCACGCGCCGACGAAGCCCGAGCGCGCGATTCTCGAGGCGAACATGGGCGGCGACAAGAAGCCGTCGCACCGCTACTTCGAGCGCGGCGGGCACGGCAAGACGGTGCTCGCAGAGGCGACCCTCACCGACGAGGCCGTGCGCCGCGTGCTGAGAACGACCGTCGACGACCTCCTCGAGCTCTCCTGGGCGGGCACGCACGGCGCGATCGCCTCGGGCATGCAGTCGGTCGCGTTCACGCCGGCGACGGCGATCGCCGCCATCTTCGCCGCGACCGGCCAGGACCTCGGCATGGTCGGGACGAGCTCGATGGCGCACGGCGCCGGCAGGCGGGTCGAAGGCGGCCTTAACTGCTCAATCCGCCTCCCCGGGCTCGAGGTGGCGACCGTCGGCGGCGGCACCACCCTCCCCTACGCCCGCTCGTGGCTGGCGCTGATGGGCTGCGCGGGCGTCGGCAAGGTCTACCGCTTCGCCCAGATCGTCGCCGCCGCGACGCTTGCGCTCGAGATCTCCGCCTCGGCCTCGATGGCCACGTCCGGCTCGGAGAACTTCTTCAAGGCGCACTTCGAGCGCGGCGGCCTGCGCTAGGAGGCCGGCATGTGGACAGATCGTCACGCTCTCTTCGCGGGGTCTGACCCCGCTTCAAAAGGGTGAAAGTTCCTCCACACCACGACCCGGCCTGCTTCGGATGCGGCGACAACCCGATCGGCTTCCACCTGCCGCAGCCCGACCGCGAGGGGGCCGACCGCTACGAGACGCGGTTCTCGTTCGACGAGCGTCACCAGGGCGGGCCGGGCCTCGTCCATGGCGGCCTCGTCGCGGCCTTGCTCGACGAGGTCTGCGGCCTGCTCGTGACCTGGTACCGCTTCCCGTCCGTCACGGGCCGCATGTTCCTGCACTACCGCAGCCCGGTGCCGATCAACCGACCGCTGCTCATACGCGCCTTCGTCGAGGAGGAGAAGGGCCGCCGTGTCCACATCCGCGGCGAGCTCTGGGACGGCGACGAGCTGCTCGCGGAGGCGAAGATGGCCTTCGTCCACGTCCCGCTCGAGCACTTCCTCGTCACGCCGGAGGGTCGCGCCGCCGGCGAGGCGTGGCGCAAGCGCCTCGGTGCCTGATTAGGAGGATTTGGCGGAAACAGACTGAGCCGTCGGGGCCGCGCTGCTCGCCCCGATGCGGTGTCCTCAGTCGCGCCCGTAGCCTGCGGCTACGAACGCTCCCTGCGTCCTTGCCTCGGAACGAGCATCGCACCCCGCCGACGAGCGGTATTCCGCCAAACCCTCCTAAAAGCCCTGGAAACGCTCACGTTCAGAGCTGTGGCGGTCGATACAAGGACCCATGCTGCTCCGTATCGTGGTCTTCGCCGCGCTCATCGCGGCGGCGCTCGTCTTCGTCCAGCAGCAGCGCGTGCTGC
This sequence comes from Actinomycetota bacterium, assembly GCA_046744435.1. Taxonomy (GTDB): domain Bacteria; phylum Actinomycetota; class Thermoleophilia; order Gaiellales; family Gaiellaceae; genus VAXT01. Next base: position 4,758 of record JBKPFP010000246.1, read on the forward strand.
AGAACGCCGGCCTGCTCGGCTACTGCTCGACGATCCCGGCGCCCAAAGGCCAGTCCGGACACTGGCACGCCTGCCAGCCCGGCAAGCTGACCGGGACGCCGGAGCTCTCGGTGCAGTCCTGCACCCGTGCGGGCGAGACCGGCGAGATCGAGTACTGGCGCTGCCCGACCGAGCTCGAGCGCAACCGGGCGCGTCAGTAACGCCGGCGGGCGAGCGCGAATCCGGAACGCACCGCGTCCAGCGGCTTGTGCGACCGGAAGAGCAGCAGCATCGCGAACATGCCGCCCACCGTGTTCACGATCGTCACGCCGAGCTGCAGGCTGAGCGAGAAGGAGACCGCTTCGGCGACGGTCGTCACGCCCTGGAGCATGTACGCGGCGAGGACCTGCTGCGTGCCGCCGCCGCCGGGGATCGGGATCGCCGTCGCGAGCCCGTTCAGGACCACGAGCACGGCCGCCGTCTCGAGCCCGACGTGGATGTTGAACGCGGCGAGGACGAGGAAGACGACGCCGAGCCGGCAGCACCACGCCCCGAGCTGGAGCGGGACGACCGTCGTCAGGTAGCGCCGCGGCTTCCGCACGATCGCCAAGCCCTGGACGACGTGCGCGAGGACCGACCGCAAGAGCCGGGGTCGCACTCTCCAGGCGACGAGCAGGGCCAGGGGCACGAGGCCGGCGAGCAGCAGCCACCAGGCGTCCACCGAGGGAAACGCGGGCAGAGCGGGCAGGACTCCGAGCGCCCAGAGTCCCGAGATGAGGCTGCCCGAGATGACGCCGTCCAGGAGGAGCAGGACGGAGAACGAGGCGACGATCGTCGCGAGCGTCGAGCCGGCGATGCAGGTCCGGACGAGCAGCAGCTTCACGACGTCGCCGCCGCGGGCGGGCGTGAACGCGTTCAGCGCCGAGCCGGCTGCATACGAAGCCGCGACCGAGACCACGGGCACGGGCCGATCCGTATACGCGGCGGCGAGCACGTTTCGCCAGACGAGGGAGCGCAGAACGAGGCAGCCGAGCTGGAGGACGAGCGCCGGGAGGAGGAATCTTCCGTCGAGTGCCTCGACGTGATCCACCCCGGCCGCGAGGGTGGCGGCGATATGGTCGAGGACTGTCACAGGTAAGGGGGATCGGCAAGAAGCCGGTCGACTTGAGACGCATTCGACCCGGAAGAGTTAGGGCCGAACGAACCAGAGGCCGGGCAACCTGCGCTCGACTGCGACCACCGCGTCCGAGTAGTTGCCCTCGATCGTCCGGATCGTGCGTGCGCCCGCCTCGACTTCCCACACGACGCCCATGTGCTGGTCGCCGATCCCGAAGAAGTCGCCGTGGACGGGTACCCGCACGCGGGGCCGCCAAAGCCGGGCCGCGCGGACGAGCCCCGGGCTGCGCCAGGGCACCCGGCGGTTCCGGTCTGTGACCTGGTCGAAGCACCAGGAGACGAAGTGCGCGCACCACGGCACGGGCGGCGAGCCCGGCACGAACCAGCGCACGAAGCGCTCGAGCGGGACGCCTCCGTTCGAGCCCGGCGGCGCCTCGCGGACGCCGAGCTGGGTCCTCGCCTTCAGCACGACGGCGTGACCCACGCCCGAGACCCTGTCGCCCGGGTCCTCGGCTGCCTGCTCGATCAGGCGCGCGGCCTCGCGCGGGGGGATGCGCCGCAGAACGCCTTGCTCGAGCACCTCCTGCGGAGGGTCGTAGGGGCCGCCGGACATCGAAGAGGCGCGGACCGGACTCGAACCGGTGTACGGGGCTTTGCAGGCCCCTGCCTAACCTCTCGGCCACCGCGCCGCAGAAGAGGCATGGTATCGCCGCCGTCGGGTAGCTTCCGGGCCGGGATGGCGCAGGAGAGCCTGTTCGACGAGACGGCCGCGCCCCTCGTGCCCGACCGGCCGAGCCTGGCCAAGCTGCGCGAGGCGGCGGCGGGCTGCAAGGCCTGCGACCTCTGGCAGACCGGCACGCAGACCGTCTTCGGCGAGGGCCTGGAGAAGGCCGAGGCGATGTTCGTCGGCGAGCAGCCCGGCGACCAGGAGGACCAGCTCGGCAGGCCGTTCGTCGGCCCCGCCGGCAAGTTGTTCGACGAGGCGCTCGAGCAGGCCGGCATCGACCGCTCGCTCGCGTACGTCACGAACGTCGTCAAGCACTTCAAGTGGCAGGCGCGCGGCAAGCGCCGCATCCACCAGAAGCCGAATTGGCGCGAGATCACGGCCTGCCGGCCCTGGCTCGACGCCGAGCTCTCCGTCGTCGAGCCGCGCGTCCTCGTCTGCCTCGGCGCGACCGCCGCCCAGGCCCTGCTCGGCCGCGACTTCCGCGTCACGAAGCGCCGCGGCGAGCCGGTCGAGTCCGACCTCGCCCCGG
>JBKPFP010000286.1:0-11563 GCA_046744435.1 Actinomycetota bacterium
TTCCCGAAGCTGATCCGCTCGGCGAAGTGGATGTTCGTCTTCCTCGCGCTCGTGTTCGGGGTCGGCTTCGTCGTCTTCGGCGTCGGCTCGGGCCAGGGGACTGGCCTCGGCGACATCCTGCAGGGGAACCAGGGCTCGTCGTCGAGCGGCGCCGACGTCGACAAGGCGCAGGACCGGGTTCAGGACAACCCGCGTGACGCAATCGCGCTCCGCGACCTCGGCAACGCGCTCGTCAACGACAGCCGTCCGGTCGAGGCGATCCCCGTCTTCCGGCGCTATCTGACGATGCGCCCGAAGGACCTCGAGACGAAGCGCACGCTCGCCGTGCTCTACCTCACGCAGGCGAACAACGCGCGCAGCGAGTACGACGCGGCGCGCACGGAGGCGCTCTCGCGAGGCGCCGGCGGGCTCTTCGGGCCGCCGACGGCTACCGAGTTCGGCCGCGCGCTCGGCGGCCGCATCGACCGGGAGTTCGAGGCCCAGATCAACCGGCGGCTGACCGAGGCCGCGACCCAGATGCAGTCTGGGTACTCGCAGGCGGCGACGATCTACGAGCAGATCGCGGCGACCCGTCCCGAGGACGAGGCGCAGATCCAGCTCCAGCTCGGCGACGCCGCCTACCAGGCCCAACGCATTCCGCTCGCGATTCGCGCCTACCAACGCTTCCTCAGGCTCGCCCCGGAGGCGACCGAAGCCGCGTACGCGAAGCAGCAGATCAAGACGCTCAAGTCGGGCGCCGCCAACGTTCAGCCCGGTTAGAATCCGCGACGCCGCGTGAACTTCGACGTCAAAACCGATCAGGTCGGCGATGCGACCTACGTCATCTCGCTGGCGGGCGAGGTCGACCTCTACACGGCCCCCGAGTTCAAGCAGCAGCTGCTCGGCGTGATCGCAAAGGGCGCGAAGAACGTGGTCGTGGACTTCTCGGACACGACTTTCATCGACTCGACGACACTCGGCGTGCTCGTCGGGGGGATCAAGCGCCTGCGCGGGCAGGACGGACAACTCTCGCTCGTGTGCAGCGACCGCAACATCACGAAGATCTTCGAGATCACGGGCCTCGACCGCGTCTTCCAGATCTACCCGACCCGCGACGAGGCGCTCGCCAAGGCGGGGGCCTCCACACAGCCCTCGTAGCTTGCGTCCTCTCGGCGCGGCGGTCGTAGTGCTCGTGGCCGTCCTCGCGGCCGGCTGCGGATCGGAAGGATCGCCCGTGTCCAGCGGCGGGAACACCTCCAGCGGCAAGCAGCTCTTCACGAGCCCCGAGGCGCGCTGCGGCGCCTGTCACACGCTTGCGGACGCAGGTACGCGGGGCACGGTCGGGCCGAACCTCGACGAGGCGTTCGCCGCCCCGCGCGAGCAGGGCTTCAAGGAGAGCTCGATCCGCGCGATCGTCCTCGACCAGATCTACTACCCGACGAAGGGCAGCGGCATGCCGGCCGAGCTCGTCACGGGCGACGACGCCGAGGATGTGGCGGCCTACGTCGCGAGCGTCGCCGGCAAGGAGGTCGAGGGCGGGCCGCCGCCCGGGACCGGCGAGGGCCTCTTCGCCTCGCTCGGCTGCCAGGGGTGCCACTCCCTGAACGGCGCGAAAGGCACCGGCCCGCCGCTGAACGGGATTTTCGGCAAGCAGTCGAAGCTGACCACCGGGCAGTCGGTGCCCGTGACCGAGGCGTACCTGATCGAGTCGATCCGGGACCCGGACGCGAAGATCGTGGCCGGCTACCAGCCGGGCGTGATGAGCGCGGTGATCCGCAAGGGCCAGGTCTCGCAGGCCGACGCGAAGAAGCTGGCCGACTTCATCAAAGCGCAGAAGTAACGCCTCGTTTTCCCGGTGTCAGACACCGGAAGGGGGCTGGTCCGGTAGGGAGGTCGCCGCGCCGGTGTCTGACACCAGCGGGCGGGTCAGCGGACTTCTTCCCGCTCCGCCTCCAGGTCGACCACGACATGGGTGATCGGCACCGCGAACCGCTCGCGCGCGCCTTCGACGACGCCCTTCTCCAGCCAGTGCGACCGGCCCTCCGGATGGGTCGAGATGATGATCTCGTCCGCGCCGAAGAGCCGCAGGGCGTCCTCGATCGCCTGGAGGGGCTCCCCGTCGCCGACCTGGCCCTTCGCGTCGATGCCGAGCCGTCGCAGCCGTGCCAGGCTTGCGTTCAGCCGCTCCTGTGCCTGGACTCGCGCGCCGTCCTCGTCCGAGGCCCAGTGCCTGAGCGGCGAGTTGAGCGCCGGGCACACGACGAGCACCTCCTCCTCGTAGCCCTCCGAGCGGCGGCGGATCTCCTCCCGGAGGCGCTCGCCGCCGACGGTCTCGTTGGCGACGACGAGGATGCGGCGCACGTCCTCGCGTCCCCTCCGGCTCGGGACGGCCTGGCGCGGAGGCTCGGTGCGCCGGGCGCGCGCCACGTAGACGACTCCGGCGAGCGTCAGCGCGAGGAAGGCGACAAAGCCGGCCCAGGCCCCGATTGCGAGCGCGGCGATCACGATCGCGGCGAAGTAGCCGACCGTGAGCAGGAGGAAGCGGTACGCCTCGGCTTCGCTCCTGAACGGATTGATCACGGCGGCCTCGCTACAGGATGTAGACGGTCGTGTAGACCACTATCCACATTACGTCGACGAAGTGCCAGTAGATCCCGGGAATCTCGACGCCCCAGTGCGCCTGCGGCGTGAAGTGGCCCCGGAAGGCGCGGATCGTCGCGAACGCGAGCAGGGTCAGGCCGATGAAGACGTGCGCACCGTGCAGCCCGGTCAGTCCGTAGAACGTGCTCCCGAAGGCGCCGTCCTGCGGCGAGAAGCCGACCCGGGAGTACTCGCGGATCTGCGTGAGCAGGAAGGTCAGCCCGAGGAGGAAGGTGACCACGAGCCCCGCCTGCAGCCCCGCCCGGCTGCCGCGCTTGATCGCCTGCAGCGCCCAGTGCATCGTGAAGCTGGACGTGAGCAGGATCGCCGTGTTGACGCCGGCGACGAAGACGGGCAGATGGAACCCCGCCGGCGGCCACTCGTCCGGCCCGGACACGACGCGGTCGAAGAAGTAGATCGTGAAGAACGACCCGAAAAGCATGATCTCCGAGCCGATGAAGAGCAGCATGCCCAGCGTGGGCGCGTCGATCCGCGAGCTCTGGTGCGCGGCCGGCGGGTGCGCGGCGTGAGCTTCGGCGTGGGCCGCCATCAGGCGGGAGCCACCTCCTCCTGGAGCACGACGTGCTCGACCGGGAGGCCCGCGTCCTTGTGCAGGCGCTGCACGAGGTTCTTGCGCATCCAGGGCGAGCGCTCCGGGGCGAACGTCGAGACGATGATCTCGTTGATTCGCTCGTCGTGCACCGCCTGCATCGCGGCCGTGTAGGGATCCGGGTGGGCGACCTGCCCGTGCGCGTCGATGCCCTCTGCGCGGAGGATGGCGAGGGCTCGGCGCAGGCGGCGCTCGGCTTCGGGATGCTGGCCCTGGTTCGGGTCGCTCTGCGGACAGATGATCAGGAAGCTCGCCGGCGACCGCGCGGCCCGTTCCCTGATCCGCGCGAGCAGCGGGTCGCCGACGACGGTCTCGTTCGCGACCACGAGCACGTTCACCGGGCCGCCCTCGGCCTCGAGGTCGACGACGACGTGCTCGACGGGCACGTCGCCGGCCACCGAGCGCACGCGGTCGATCACCTTCCGCCGCAGCCAGCCGGACTTCTCCTTTGGGTGGGTCGAGACGATGATGTAGTCCGGACGCGGCTCGAGCATCGCCATCGCGTCGCGGACGGCATCGGCCGGGTCGGCGTCGACGACGACGCCGTGCGTCTTGACGCCCGCCTCGCGGAGCGCGACGAGAGTGCGATCGAGCCGCCTGCCGGCCGCGGCCCGCCGTGTGTCCTCGTAAACGACGTAGCCCGACTGCGGTGTGTTGACGGGGGCGATGACGGTGACGAGATCGGCTTGCCCCGCCGCCGCCCGAGCCTCGACCGCGTCGATCAGGCCCTTGCCGGCCACCGTCTCGTTCGCGATCACGAGCACGTGGCTCACCGAGCCGGCACCTCATCCAGCTCGCGGGCGCGGTCGCCGTTGAAGACCGCGTGCCGCGCGCCAGGCACGCCGTACTCGTACGGGCCCCCGACCACCTGCGGGATCTCGTCGAAGTTGAAGACCGGCGGCGGCGACGAGACCTGCCACTCGAGCGTCATCGCCCGCCACGGGTTGGCGGGCGCCCGCGGGCCGCGCAGCCAGCTGACGATCATGTTGTAAACGAAGACCAGGAACGAGGCGCCGAGCATGAACGAGAAGATCGAGATCGCGAAGTTCCAGTCGCCGAACTGCGGGTCGTAGTCGGCGACGCGCCGCGGCATCCCTTGCACGCCGATGATGTGCATCGGGAAGAAGGTGGCGTTGAAGCCGACGAACGTCGCCCAGAAGTGCAGCTTCCCGAGGCGCTCGTCGTACATGCGGCCGGTCATCTTCGGGAACCAGTAGTAGATCCCGGCGAAGATCGTGAACAGCGAGCCGCCGAGCAGCACGTAGTGGATGTGCGCGACGACGAAGTACGTGTCGGACGTGTGGATGTCGATCGGGACGGCGCCGAGGAAGATCCCGGAGAGGCCGCCGATGACGAACATCGAGACGAAGCCGAGGGCGAACAGCATCGGCGTCGAGAGTCTGATGCGCCCTTCCCAGGTCGTCGCCAGCCACGAGAAGACCTTGATCCCGGTCGGGATGGCGATCAGCAGCGTCGTGACCATCATCGGCACGCGCAGCCACGGCGCCATGCCCGACACGAACATGTGGTGCGCCCAGACCGAGAAGCCGAGCACGAGGATCGCGATCAGCAACAGCGCCATCAGCCGGTAGCCGAAGATCGGCTTGCGCGACATGACCGAGATCACCTCGGAGGCGATCCCGAATCCTGGCAGCATCATGATGTAGACGGCCGGGTGCGAGTAGAACCAGAAGATGTGCTGGTAGGCGAGCACGTAGCCGCCCTCGCTGACGTTGAAGAAGTTCGTGTGCATGACTCGGTCGAACATGACGAAGAACTGCGACCCTGCGATGAACGGCGTCGCCAGCACGACGAGCAGTGAGGTCGAGAAGTTCGCCCAGACGAGGAGCGGCATGCGCCAGAAGGTCATCCCCGGCGCGCGCATGGTGATGATCGTGACCAGGAAGTTGAGGGCGGTCATGATCGAGGACGCGCCCGCCCACTGGACGCCCATGTTGAAGAAGACGTTGCCGTCGGTGCCGATGATCGAGAGCGTGGCGTAGCCCGTCCACCCGGCGCCGAATGCCCCGCCGGGGACGAGAAAGCTCGAGAGCATCATGATCCCGGCGATCGGGAGCAGCCAGTACGAGAGCGCGTTCAAGCGCGGGAACGCCATGTCCGGCGCGCCAATCATCAGCGGGATCACGTAGTTCCCGAGCCCGGCGAAGGCCGGAATCACGAACAGGAAGATCATCAGCGACGCGTGGACGGAGACGAGCCCGTTGAACGTCTGCGGGTCGACGTACTGCATCCCCGGCCTGGCGAGCTCGGCCCGGAAGATCATCGCCAGGAGGCCACCGGCGAGGAAGAAGACGATCGTCGTCACGACGTACTGGATCCCGATCACCTTGTGGTCGGTGTTGATGCGGAAGTAGTCGCGCCAGGAGTAGGCACCGTGGCCGGAGTGGTCCTCCGGCCGGGTGGGGGCTCCAAGCGCGTATCTCGTCCAGTAGTCGAACGCGCCGAGCCCGGCGAGGAACCCGATCGGCGCCGCCGTCAGCGCCGCGACCGTGACGATCACGAGCCAGTCGACGGTGGGCTCGTAGCCGGCCCAGAGGCGGCCGAGAACGACGATGGCGAAGCCGATCCCGAAGAAGAGCGGGGTCATCCAGAGCACGCGCAGCCAGCCGGGCCCAAGAGCTCTGCGCCAGCCCGTCCGCGGCGGCGCGGGAGGGGCGTGCGGCGTCTGCTCGGCGATGGTCGTCACGACGCGCTCACCCTAGCCCTGCCCTCCGGCTGCCCTCTGCCGCTGCGAGCGCGCCCACTGCTCGAAGTCGCTCCTGCTCATCACGATTGCCCGCGTGCGCATGAGTGCGTGCCCGAGCCCGCAGAGCTCGGCGCACATGAGCGGGTAGTTCCCGATCTTCGTCGGCGTGATCGGCAGCTTCGTCAGCTGGCCCGGCACGGCGTCCTGCTTCTGCCGGAACTCGGGGACGAAGAACGAGTGGATGACGTCGAGCGAGCGCAGCCGCAGCTGAGTGCCGCGGTGATCCTGCAGGCGCAGCGTGCCGGACTCGACGTTGCCGTACTGCGGGTACTTGAACGTCCAAGCGAACTGGCGCGCGGTCACGTCGACCACGAGCTTGTCTCTGGGCAGCTGATCGTTCTTTGCGAGCGCCACGGCGCTGACCACGGCGATCACCGTCACGAGCGCGGCCGGAATCGCCGTCCACGCGATCTCGAGCCCGGTGTGGCCGTGAATCGGCGGGCCGTCGGAGTCGTCGTCGGGCTGCACACGGAACTTGATCACCGAGTAGATGCTGACCGCGGCGACGACCGCGAAGATGACGATGCAGATCCCGGTCACGAACCAGAAGACGAAGTCGATCCGCCCGCCTTCCTCGGAGGCGAGATCCGGGAGCCACGGAATGAAAATGGCGACCGCCGTGACCGCGATGCCCACGATCACGCCGATGGCAACGACCCGCACGATCGATCCCCTGCGCACCGGTTTCGAGCCTAATGGACGGCCGCGGACGCTGCGGCAGAACTTGCATGGGTTAGACCCAGGTCATTGACGGGTACCACCGCCTGCACGGAAGGAGGCTCAATGGGACTTGGTGCAAGTCTGTTTCTGATTGCGGGCGGGGCGATCCTCGTCTGGGGCGTCACCGGCGAGTTCGCCGGCGTCGACATCGACGCCATCGGGTGGATCCTGATGGTCGTCGGCATCGTCGGCCTCGTCCTCTCGCTGATCTTCTGGTCGTCGTGGGGCGGGTTCGCCGGTGGGCGACGGCGCACGACGTACGTGGACGACGGCCCGACCGCCGGACCCCCGTACTAGCGGTTTGAAACCAGACCCGGGGCGGTCGGCACGGCCGTCCCGGGATTCAGCGCAGCGCCGTGGCCGGATCAACGGCCGCGCCGCGCAAGCTCACCTCGAAATGGAGATGCGGGCCAGTCGCCCGTCCCGTGCTGCCGACGAGCCCGATCGTCGAGCCGGCGACCACATGCCTGCCGAGCCAGACGTCGATTCGCGAGAGATGCGCATAGAGGGTGCGCACGCCCGATTCGTGCGCGAGCACGACGAGCTTGCCCCAGCCTCCCGCGTGACGGGAAGCGAAGACGACGCGACCGTCTCCCGCCGCGGTCACCTCGTCACCGGCGGGCGCGAGGAAGTCCAGACCAGCGTGGAAGCTGCGCCCGCGCGGCCCGAAGCCGTCGCCGAACGGCGCCGCGCTCGGCGCGGAGAGGGCGATCGGCGAGCGCGGCAGCGGCCGGCGGAGCGCAGCGAAGGTCGCCCGGCCCGCCTTTCCGTCCGGAGTCAGCCTCGCCCAGCTCTGGAAGAGCCGCAGCGCGGACTCCGTCCTCGAGCCGAAGCGGCCGTCGAGCGATCCCGAGGGGAACCCGTGCCAGGCGAGCGCTAGCTGCAGGGCGGTGACGTCTCCGCCGCGCGCGCCGCGTCCGAGCGGCCTCGACCCGAGCGACGCCGCGGCTTCGAGGCCCGGCTCGGGATCGCCCAATGCAGTTGCACGCCCGGTGAACGCCAGGGCGAGCGCGATGAACGCGAAAGCGGCCGCAGTCGTCTTGCGCATTGCTCCCCTCGGTCGGCTTGTCCGCAACGCCGATTGAGTCAGTCATATCACTCGATCGGGTGAAGCGGAACCCCCGGCGGATCCCTTGAATGGGGCAAGACGCGCCGACTGTCGGCGCCCGATATTCCGGGAAGGCGACCCTCCTCCCTCGGAGTCTTCTTGCGGCCAGAAGACCATATGCGGCCCCTAGGGGCCGCATACATCGAAGACGAGCACTCGCGCGGCGGACTGCTGCTCTGCCTCGGCCTGCTCGCGCTGCTCGGGGCCTACGTCGCGCAAACGCTCGCCGGCGCAGTCGAGCCGGCGCCCTGGGACGACGGGACGCTCGTCTACAACGTCCTGCTGGTCGCGGCGGCGGCCTGCTGCGCCGCTCGCGGTCTCACTTCCCGCGCCGAGCGCATTCCCTGGGTGCTCCTCGGCCTGGCGGCGGGGGTCTGGGCGACCGGAGACATCTACTACACGTTCGTCCTGTCCGGCCGCGACGAGATCCCGTTCCCCTCGGTCGCGGACGGCTTCTACCTCGCCTTCTACCCGCTCGCGTACGTCGCTCTCGCCCTGCTCCTGCGTGGGCGCGTCCGGCAGCAGCACGGGAGCCTCTGGCTGGACGGGATCATCGGCGGGCTCGTCGTCTCGGCCCTCGGTGCCGCGGTCGTCTTCGACGCCGTCCTCGACACCACGGGGGGCTCGAAGCTCGTCGTCGCCACCAATCTCGCCTACCCGCTCCTCGACCTCCTGCTCTTCGCGATGCTGATCGGGGTCATCGCTCTCAACGGCTGGCGCCTCGATCGCACCTGGCTGCTCGTCGCGGCAGGGTTCGCGTCCTTCGCCGTCGCCGACAGTGTCTACCTCTACGAGACGGCGGCGGGCACGTACGTCGAAGGCAAGCTCGTCGACGTCGGCTGGGTGGCCGCGAGCGTCCTGTTCGCCTGCGCGGCCTGGCAGCCTCCTCGCAGGATCGCCGAGGCCCGGAACGAGGGCTGGCAGGCGCTGACCCTGCCGACGGCGTTCGCGTTCGTCGGCCTCGCAGTGCTCGTCTACGACCATTTCCATCGGCTGAACACCCTCGCGCTCGTGCTCGCCTGGGCCTCGCTCGCGACGGTGATCCTGCGCGCCGTGCTCACCTTCCGCGACAAGCTCCGCCTGCTCGATCGCAGCCGCCTCGAGGCGCTCACGGACTCGCTGACCTCGCTCGGGAACCGGCGGCGGTTCTTGTGCGAGATCGAGGACGAGCTCCGCCGGGCGGACGCGCGCCACCCCCTCGTGCTGATCCTCTTCGATCTCGACGGCTTCAAGCTCTACAACGACACGTTCGGGCACCCGGCGGGAGATGTGCTGCTCATGCGCCTCGCCGGCAGCCTCGAGGCCGCCGTCTCCGGCCGCGGTCGCGCATACCGGATGGGCGGCGACGAGTTCTGCGTGATCGGCTCCGCGGCCCGCGTCGGCCCTGGTGCGCTGATCAACGCGGCGGCGGCCGCCCTGACCGAGGAGGGCGAGGGCTTCGCAGTCACCTGCTCCTACGGATCGGTGCTGCTGCCGGACGAGGCCGGCCGCGTCTCGGATGCGCTGCGGATTGCCGACGGCCGCATGTACGTGCACAAGAACCGCCACCGCCCCTCGGCCGGCCGCCAGAGCATGGACGTCCTCCTGCGCGTGCTGCACGAGCGCGATTCAGCTCTCGGCAAGCACCTCGCGGGCGTCGCCGACCTCGCGGAGGCCGTCGGGCGCAGGCTGCGGATCCCCGCCGAGCAGCTGGAGACCGTCCGGCACGCGGCCGAGCTGCACGACATCGGCAAGGTCGCGATCCCGGAGGAGATCCTCGCCAAGCCGGGAGCGCTGACGGAGGACGAGTGGGAGTTCGTGCGCCGGCACACGCTGATCGGCGAGCGCATCCTCGCCGCGGCGCCCGCACTGGGCCAGGCCGCGAAGCTCGTGCGCTCGACCCACGAGCGGTTCGACGGCACCGGCTACCCGGATCGGCTGGCCGGCGACCAGATCCCGCTCGGGCCGCGAATCATCGCGGTCTGCGACGCGTTCGACGCGATGACCTCGGAGCGTTCCTACGTCCCCGCGCTGACGATCGAGGAGGGGCTGAGGGAGCTCTTCCGCTGCGCCGGGACGCAGTTCGACCCGGAGGTCGTCGAGGCGTTCTACGCGGTGCAGTCGGAGCTCCGCGCAGAGCTGGTTGCCTGAGCGGTAGTACAGTTCCTCACATGCTTCGCAAGCTGATGGAGAAGATCCGCCGGCGCCGTTCGTGGTCGGAGAAGTCAGCCGAGCGCATGGGTGACACGCGCGCTGACGAGCGCGACCGGGTCGAGGCGGAGACGCCTGGGCACGACAATCGCGCCGGCCAGATCGGCATGTTCTCGCAGGCGCTCGCCGCCTGGACGAAACTACTCGGCTCGCTCGTAACTGACCTGATGGCGCAGATTGCCGTCGTCGGCAGCGTCGAACCAGATCGAGATCATCACCGCGCCGCGTGTCGCCGGGGAATCCACCAGCTCCGCATACTCGCGGGCAACAGCGTTGCCGCGATCGGCGATCGCCGCGAGGGCCTCGGCGTTCGACGCGCGTTCGGCGCTCGAGCGCGCCTTCTCCCAGCAACGAACTTCCGCGTGGAGCTCCTCGCCGTCCTCCCGCCGGATCCGGTAGTCGACCGCCCAGCCGTCCTGCGAGGGGTCGGTGAGGTCGATTGTCTCGACGACTTCGGCCATCTCTGCCGCCTACAGCCAGCGATGCACGCGAGCCGAGGGCAGCTCCCCGACCTCGTCCTTGGACAGGCGCATCGTCACCGCGTCGGTCTCCACTTTCTCGACCGCACCGATCGGGATCGTGACCTCCCGGCGTCCCCAGAGATGCCCACGCTCCAGCACGACGTGCGTGATCTGGTCCTCGGCGTCGACGAGAAACCCGTCGACCTCGCCTAGAAAGTGGCCGTCGGCCGATTGCACGGCGCTCGCGCGCCGGATCTCGACTTCACCTTTGGGCACCCGGTCGTAGACGACCGCGACGGAGGAGTCGAACTGGCCGTAGCCGAACTCTGGGCTCTCGTAGTAGGGCATCGCCAAGACGTCCTCGGTTCCTACGTCCCAGTCGGGATCCTCGACGGGAAGCTCCCCGAGCCGTAGGAAAGCGTGCTCGTTCACGTGCGGGAGTCGCTCCACCTCCTCTCGAGTGCACCGAAGTGCGATCGAGTCGCTCTCATCCCCGCGCTCTACGAGCTCGAGGAGCACGAGCCGGGATCGGCCGTCCAGCTCGTGCGGCCGGACGACCAGATGGGTCAGTCGCTTCTTCGTCGGGTCGATGACGACGTCCACGAGCTCGCCTATCGGGCCGTCGGTGCAGTGGACCGCGCGTCCTAGCTCGAGTCGCATTGGAGCTCAGGCTCGCGGACTGGCTGCTGCGGCGCATCATCCGGATGGGGCGATTTCGAGGATGCGGCGGGTTCCGGCCGTGACGCCTTTGATCGCAGGCGTCGTCGCTAGCTCGGCCTGGGGGCAGACGGCAGCCACCCCTCGCGGTACGCCAACCACTCCCCCTGCCCGAAGTGGGCGAGGGCCTCGTCCGGCTTGGACGTCTCCTCGGGCACACTCGCGCCGTATTTCGCAGCCACCTCGTTGACGGGATATATGACCTCGAAGCCACCCGCTCGGCTGCCGGTCATGACGATTACGCACGGCCCATCACCCGCGCCTACGAAGTCGTGCTGCGTCCACGGCGGGGAGTGGACGAAGTCCCAGGCCTTCAGGCGGCGCTCCTCACCCTCGATCACGAGCACACACTCGCCGGAGACGACGAGGAA
>JBKPFP010000301.1:0-1405 GCA_046744435.1 Actinomycetota bacterium
GCGCTCGGCGCGCGGACGACGGCCGCGTTTGTGATCCGCTCGAGGAGGTCGCGCGGCACAGGCCGGTCGTCGTACGAGCGGACGCACCGCCGCCGGTTCAGGACTTCGCGGAAGCCCACGCGTGCATCGAGGTCGGTCAAGGTTCGATCAGCCTGAGGCCGGGCGGCTCGCTGTCGGGGTTGCCGGCCTCGATCGCGTGGGCGACTCGCTGTTCGAGCTCCCCGTGCCCGAAACGGCCGGTTGCCTTCCACGCGATCTCGTGGGGAGGCGGCCCCGGCGTCCGTGCGTAGAGGCGCGGCCTGGCGAGGTTGGTGCCGCGCTCGATGAGCCAGATGAGCAGGACGACGCCTCCCAGGATCGCCCAGATGGGGCTCCAGATTGCGAGGACGATGATCAGTGCGACGAGGATGACGGTCAGAACGACACTGCCCAGGCTCCCGGCTCCCTCGAGCGACACGCGCTCTCGAACGGACTCGATCTCCCACTCTCGCCCGTCAGGGGACTTCGCTCGCGCCATCGCGAGCCAAGTGTCTCAGGCGACGGTGCTCTGAGCTAGTCGAAGCGACGCCGCCGCGGCCTGGCAGCAGCTGGGTGCCGCTCGTCACGATCCGCTGAGCCAGCCTACGTCGCGAGCGCGATGAGGACCGCGATCAGCGCGACCACACCGACGGCGATCAAGGCAAGCGTGATCGCCGCGCCGACGAGGATCCGCCTCGCCTCGCGTGTCAGGCGCTCGCGCAGCGGGCGCGGATCATCAGCCGTGAGCAGCCGGATCGCCCGGCGCACAGCCCACAGACCGAGAAATCGGTAGAGCATGCGGTGCTGACTCTCCGCTAGTCGAGCCGGCGCGGCGGCGTCTCGAGGAGAACGATTTCGTCGCTCGCTTGCGGAACCGGCAGCCGGACCATGACGGGGAACCCGTCGACCTCGGCTACTCCCATTCGATGGTGCTGGGCGGCTTCGACGAGATATCGAGCGCAACGCGGTTCACAGCCGGGATCTCGTTGATGATCCGGCTCGAGATCGTCTCCAGCAGGTCGTAGGGCAGGCGCGCCCAGTCGGCGGTCATCGCGTCCTCCGACGTGACGGCGCGGATGACGATCGGATACGCGTACGTGCGCTCGTCGCCCTGGACGCCGACCGAGCGGATCGCCGGCAGCACGGCGAAGCTCTGCCACAGGTCGCGGTAGAGCCCCGCGCGACGCACCTCCTCCTGGAGAATCGCGTCCGCCTCGCGCAGGATCTCGAGCCGCTCCTCGGTCACCTCGCCGATGATGCGGATCGCGAGGCCGGGGCCCGGGAAGGGCTGGCGCCAGACCATCCGCTCGGGTAACCCCAACTCCTCGCCGACCCGGCGCACCTCGTCCTTGAAGAGCATGCGCAGCGGCTCGACGAGCTCGAGGTC
>JBKPFP010000042.1:0-2221 GCA_046744435.1 Actinomycetota bacterium
TTGGCATCTCGGCCTCCTCAGTGGGTGGGGCCACCAGCATCTGCAAAGGAGCAGCCGTTGTCGTCGCCGCCAGCCCGACCTTCGTGCCCCGGCCAGCAGGAAAGTCTGTCGTTCGGGCTAACCCGAAAAGCGGCGGCGAAGTGGCCTCGTCCGATCGCGGGAGGGGCGGCGGTCGCGTTGGTGATCGGCACGATCGAGATCGGCGGACTCATCAGCTCAGACCTCGACCTGTCCGGAACCTTTTGGGACTGGTTCGAGAACGCCGACATGAACGTCCTCGGGTTCGTGATCGTCGCCATGTTCGTCACGACATCGGCGATCGCGGCCCTGGTCTGGCGGCTTGGGGGAATCGAGGAGCGCTGGTCGGCGCACCTTGAAGACTCGCGGCCGAGGGAAGGATCGCCCTGGACGCCGGCGGACCGTCGGTAAGAACTTCGGTGCGCGGTTGAACTCATGTGGTGACACCGGCCGAGCGCGGCCGGCACCTACGGAGAAAGTGAGGATCGATGAGCGCATCCCGCACCAGGACCAGGGACCGCTGGTCGCAACTGGGCCGACAGGAGCTAATTGCTCTTGGTAAGACAATCGTTATCGAACGACTGGAGAACCTTGGCTGCACGGTGAAGACGCCGAGCAGTCGCATCGGCGGCAAACTCGAAGTGGAGACTCCCTCCGGCCGCTCGCTCGAGGTGTTCGTGTCCACTCAGCGGCTGGGCGGCTACGTGTTCTGGACCAAGCGGCGATTCGAGCCTGCGAGCAACCGGTTCGCGGCAATCGTGCTGTTGGCTGACGCGGAGGATCCCGCTGTGTACCTGGTGCCTAGCACGGAGTGGCGCAGCGCTTCGCCTCCGCTCACCGACCGTCCCAACGTCGGCAAGCGGAGCGAGCCCGAGTACGGGATCTCGCTCGCTCGTTCGTCTCTCCCGGCGCTTCAGCGATATGCCTGGAACGGGACGTCGGGAAACGATTATTTTCGCTAGGCCTCCATCGGGGGTCTGGAACGCGTGACCGGTTCTGCTACCGAGCGAGCCTGATTTTCTCGCTGCCCGGCGCCCACTCCGCGGGTGCAGCCGCCGGACGAAAGGAGAGACATGACTTTTCGAGAGGTCGTCGAGTCGCACCCACAGCCGACGGGCCTCGATCGCGGCGCGCTCCTGCGCTGTATCTCCGAGTGCCTCGATTGTGCCGCCAGCTGTACGAGTTGTGCCGACGCCGATCTCGCCGAGGACGACGTGCAGGAGATGGTTCGCTGCATTCGTCTCTGCCTCGACTGCGCCGACGCCTGCGACGCGACCGGCCGCATAGTGACCCGGCAAACGGCGCCGGACCTGCGCCTCATCCGCGCAATGGTCGAAGCCTGTGCCATCGCCTGCCTCGCCTGTGCGGAGGAGTGCGACCGGCACGCCGCCCACCATGAGCACTGTCGGCTCTGCGCCGAAGCTTGTCGCCGCTGCAAGAACGCATGCGACGACCTTCTCGCGGCCATCGGTTAGTTCGAAAGGCCGCTGCGGCTCCGCGCTTCTCGAATCGACTCCTGCGTCTCGTACGCGAACGCGGAGAAGGTCGTGCAGGCGCCGAGAAAGCCGCTGACGGCTCCGACCGTGAGCCCCGCAACATGCCTTCACGCTGCGCGGTCGGTGCTCAGAATGCGTTCGCGGCCGACTTCCACTCCCGGAGGCGCTGCGCGATGAGCTCGGCCCGCTCCTCCACGGTCGCGCCGTGCAGCACCTGGATGTCTGAGGGGTCGGCTCGAAGGTAAACGCCAGCGGTTCGGGCATTCAGCTCGGGGTCGCGATCCGACCGTGTCGTCCAGTACCCGGTGGCGCGGTCGGCGCTCTCCACCCTGATCTCGCCGGTGCCCTCGAGCTGCGGGGCATTCGGGTGCCGAGGGCGCTCGCCCTTCCAGAAGTAGAAGATGCCGGCCGGATCTCTGCGTTCCTTCGCAGCCTCGCTCCAGTAGCGGGCCGACAGGGTGCCGTCCTCCTGCCAGGCCCGGCCGCTCACGCTCAGGTCACCGTCGCGGTCCCGTGAGACGCGCAGGAGGCTCACCGCCGACGGTTCTTCCTCGCTTCGCTCGGTGAGCGAGAGCTGCCACCACAGTCCCTCGACCGGGCCGCGGTGTCCCTCGGTCTCGATCGCCTTGCGGAGCTTCTGGTTGATCGCGCGAACCTCCGCCGGGCTGGTGGCCGGGTCGTAGCGGACGGAGGTCAGCCCGAGCAGG